>CAYFRV010000096.1:0-3970 GCA_964345495.1 uncultured Bacteroidales bacterium
CTATTAGTTTCAGGTTTTTGACTTCTTAACCAAAGTTTTGTTCCGGGTTCAATTTTATCTCCTTTCTCCATGTTATTCTTTTCATAGAGTTTGTCGAGCTTTATCCCATAAAGTTGAGAAATAGAGTGCATCGTATCACCTTCTTTCACAATATGATAATTGTTTCCTACAGCCGCTTTATTTCTTTTTGGCTGGATATATAAAATTTGTCCTGGTTTTAATTCTGCATCGTCTTCAAGGTCATTATATTTTTTCAACTCCCATGGCAATAATTCAAGCTCTTCATTAAGACTGCTAAAGGTATCACCTCTTTTCACAATAATATAATCGATCCTGTTTTTCATTCGCACTTTATGCCCGGGATGTGAAATTTCAAAATTATCTACATTCCCTAAATTCTCAGAGGAAGAATTAAACTCAACATCTGAGGCAACTCTTCTTCCTTCGGGAGAATCATACCGGTATAATTTATAGCGTTCAATCAATTCAATTAGTTTCTTTGCGTAAGTTCTGCTTGTAGCATAACCGGCTTTTTTTAAACCTTTAGCCCATGCTTTATACTGTGTTGGTTTATAATCAAAAAGAAACTCATAACGTCTTGTTTGAGTTAAAAATTTTGAATGGTCCTCATAAGATTCATAAACATCATTATATTTTCGAAAACATTCTCCTTTCCTATCATCATCATGATACACCCGTGGACCTTTCCATGAACTATGGCATTTAATTCCGAAATGATTGTTAGCTTTACGGGCCAACGTACTATGACCATAATCGGACTCAAGCATTCCCTGCGCCAATGTAATACTTGCAGGGATCCCTGTTCGTTTCATTTCCCGAATTGCTAAATCCTTATAGTTTTTAATATAATCAACTCCTTTTGAGCCAGTTTTCTGTTTATTTTGCGTCTCCCGGGTAGTTTTCTTTGTAAGTGAACAAGATGCAAGAATGGCAATACTTCCAAATATAAGAACACCCAAAAGGAATTTATTCGAACCTTGCATTAAAGTATAAATTTAAATTGTTCCCTGATTCTTTATTCATATCAAAGATAAAATTTTATCTTTGGTGTACAATACAAATTTCTTACCAAAAATAGATATGATGAAGAAATTCGAAAAAAAGTCAATCTTTTATGAATATGAGTCTCCGGAACAACTGGCCAATTCTGAAAAGGAACTGATCAGGGAAGCAGAAATAGCTGCACAAAATGCCTATGCGCCCTATTCAAAATTTAAAGTAGGGGCTGCACTTATGCTGGAAAACAACCAGATTATCCGTGGAAATAATCAGGAGAATGCGGCTTATCCGTCCGGATTATGTGCGGAGCGTATAGCCGTTTTTTATGCAAATTCACAATACCCTGAAGTTGCAATAAAACAACTGGCTATAACAGCTTTCAGGGAAAACGAATTAGTTGACATGCCAATTTCGCCATGTGGCTCATGCTTACAAGTGCTTTTGGAAACTCAAAGGAGATATAATACACCTTTAGAAATCATTTTGGCTGGCAGAAAAAAAATCTACAAAGCAGAAAATGTGGAACAATTTTTACCAATGAATTTTGACCTCGATAGTTTAAAAGGTAAAGGCTAGTATTTCGCAAGGATTTTTCTAAATTCAGCATTTGGAAAGATGCCATCTTCATCTTCGGAGTAGACTTCTTTTAATCTATTAACAAAATACATATCTATTTCTTCTGATATGTTCTTAACTTTTATTTTTCCCCGATAAGTGCACTCAAAATAATCCTTTATAAACTCATACGTAGTTCCGGAAATATTCACTTTTCCAACTTCCCCCGTACTTTCCATTCTACTCGCGGTATTCACCGCACTTCCCCAAATATCATAAGCAAATTTTTTATTTCCTATAACACCTGCCATTACTTCTCCCGTATGAATTCCTAAACGCAATTCCCAGGGGGTCTCTCCATTTTTCTGCTTCTCTTTCGCTACATCATTGATATATTTTTGAATTTCTAAGCCTGCCAGGGTAACATCGATTGGGTTACTCTTATTTTTTAAAGGTAATCCACCAGCACACATATAGGCGTCACCAATGGTTTTAATTTTTTCTATGTAATGCTTATCAATTATCTTATCAAATTTTTTGACATATTCATTTAATTCGCTGATCAGTTCCTTGGTAGAATAAATTCTGGTGAGACCACTAAAATTCTCAAAATCGGCAAATAATACAGTAACTGTTCTATATTTTTTGGATCTGGCCTGTCCTTTTTTCTTTAACTGTTCCGCCACCTCAAAAGGAAGAATATTTAAAAGTAGTTCATCGGTTTTTTTCTTCTCATTGTATAAATCAGTTATATCGGACTCTACTGCTACAATTTTGACTAATTGCTTTTGTTCATTGTATATAGGCGTTAATGTGGTTTGAATCCACTTCTTCTCATTGTCAGCAGTTGTTACCTCATGCTCAAAGGAAATGCTATTATTCTCGTTTTCAAACTCTTTAACTGCACTCTGAAACCTTTTACTTCCGTTTGAAAAAATCGCATGCGTTTTTTTCTCCAGATATTCAGAAACAGAGCACCCATACATATTTTCAAATCCTTCGTTCACCCATTCTATCCCGCCATCCGGCAACATTATAATTACTGCATTTGCTGTACTTTTGGCTACGAGAGAAAGACTGCTGAGTAGCTCATTTTCTTTATGCAGCTTATTTATATACTTATTTCTTTGATTGATTGATTTCAACCTGATTGATAGCTCATTAATATTAACAGGTTTAAATAAGAAATCAGAAATTCCAATGTCAAAATAATCTTTAAGTTTTTCAGTGGGAAGGTTATCTGTTATTAAAATTACCGGGATATTGAGCGTTTTTGGGTCTTGTTTTAAAGATTTCAGACTAACCGAACCGTTCTGATTCAACATTGAAGCGTCCACAAGTATATAGTCAGGAGATAATTCCAGGCTTTTATCGTAAATTTCTCCCTTATTAACAGGAATCAGCTCAACGGGCTGTTTTAATTTATCATTCAGTTCATCTATACTATCAATAATTTCCCGCGATTTATCTAAAACAAGTATTTTATGATTCATAGGGTAACAATATAATGACCTTCAAGCATAAAAATATAACGATTTGCTTAATAATCAAATTCCTTTCACGAACTTACGGCAAATAAAATAAAAAGTTTGTTTTTTCATTGTGAAACTCTTTATTAATCCATTATTTACTATATTCCTTTTATGAACTGATAATAATTTATGATGAAGTGATTTAATGCTGTAATTTCACAATAGCTTGTGTTAGAAAAATATTCCGGTAATTGATAGTTATTTTTTTTCTTCACCTTCTTCTTCATCATCTAACAAATCAGGCCTGTATTTTTTAGTTCTCTCAATAGCTTTATCCTCACGCCATTGGTCAATTTTTGGAAAATTGCCGGAGAGAAGAACCTCCGGAACCTTCCAGCCTTTATAATCTGCAGGACGTGTATAAACAGGAGGTGCTAAAATATCATCCTGAAAAGAATCCGTTAATGCAGAAGTTTCATCCCCGATAACTCCGGGAAGTAAACGGACTACACTATCAACAATAACAGCTGCAGCTAGTTCTCCGCCTGTAATAACATAATCTCCTATAGAAATTTCACGGGTGATAATATGGTCTCTAACTCGTTGATCTACGCCTTTATAATGACCACATAGGATTATTACATTGTTTAAAGTTGCTAACTGATTAGCAGCTTTCTGGGTATATTGTTCTCCTTCCGGAGCGGTATAGATAATTTCATCGTATTCGCGTTCATTTTTTAATTTTGTAACCGCCCGGTCGATAGGTTCAATCTGCATTACCATTCCGGCACCCCCACCAAATGCATAATCATCTATACTTTTGTGTTTATCGGTGGAATAATCACGTAGGTTGTGCACATAAATTTCTACTGCACCTTTATCTCTCCCCCTTTTTATAATTGATTGATTTAGAGGACTATCTA
>CAYFRV010000096.1:4070-9404 GCA_964345495.1 uncultured Bacteroidales bacterium
TAAAATCATGACACTATTAAGAACTTACAGACCCGCAAGAAGTAGAAACCGTGAATTAGGTTTCAATTCAGATTCAGAACTTTTCAATCGATTCTTTAACGAAGAAAAACAAGATTGCAACCAGTTTTTCGCTGTTCCACCGGCAAATATAATTGAGAGTAAAGAAGGTTACCGAATTGATATTGCCACTCCGGGTTTTGAAAAATCAGATTTTAAAATTGAACTGAATGAAAATCTGTTAACAATCTCATTGGGTGAAGAAGATCAAAAAAATGAGCAGGAAAAAAAACAGAATAAATTTGTTCTACGCGAGTTTAATTTCAATAAATTCAGAAGATCTTTCAAAATATCCGATAAAATCGACAAAGAGAAGATTGAGGCGGCTTACCAAAATGGCGTTTTAGAAATAAACCTTCCACTTAAAGAAGAAGTTTTGAAGAACACAAACCGTTCAATAGAAATTGAATAGTGAAACACAACTCAACTATACTAAAATGCCGCTAAATTTTGTTTAGCGGCATTTTTACTAAATCATATATTAACCAGGGAGCCCCCCAAACTAGGTAATTGCTGATCTTTCCCCGGAATACAATTCATACTCTTTATTATCCATAATCTCCTTCAGGTATTGCACAACTTGCCAAACTTCGTGAAATGTATTATACATAGGAGAAGGTGCTATTCTGATCATTGCAGGTGGCCGAAAATCGGGTACTACACCTTTACTTTTTAAGGCCTCATTAATACGGTAGGCTTCCGTGTCATGAGTTATTGAAATATGACCGCTTCTTCTTTGTGGATCCCTAGGCGAGAGAATCTTAAAATTATAATTGTCAACAAGCAACTCCTCAATAAGATAGACAAGATAAGCCGTCAACTTTTTTGATTTTTCCCTGAGATTAGAAATTCCAGCTCTGTTTATTAATTCAATACTACCTTCAACAGGGGAAGTTCCAAGAATACCAGGGGAAGAAATTTGCCAGCCACCCGCAGAACGGGCAGGATTAAAATCCAGTGACATATCAAATTGAGTTTCCTTATCATTCCCAAACCACCCTGCAAGCAACGGTTCTTTATCAAAATGTCGCTCATTCAGATATAAAAACGCAGAACAACCGGGACCCCCATTCAAATATTTATAACTGCAAAACACAGCAAAATCTACGCCCCATTTCGATAACTTATGCGGAACAACTCCGGCAGAATGGCTACAATCAAAACCAATTATGATATCCCTTTTATGTGCTTCAGCAGTAAGATATTCCATATCTAATAACTGTCCGGAACGGTAAAGAACTGAAGGAAGCAAAACAAGAGCAACATCATCAGTCATGTATTCAACAATTCTTTGTTCATCAAGGGTATATCCATCTTCAGAAGGAACAAGGACAAGCTCATTATCCGGGTTCATTTCTTTCAATTTAATTTGTCCTTTAAGTGCATAAATGTCTGAAGGAAAATTTAATTCGTCTGCAAGAATCTTAGACTTTGCTTTTTGCGGATGGTAGAATG
Organism: uncultured Bacteroidales bacterium; assembly: GCA_964345495.1. GTDB lineage: Bacteria > Bacteroidota > Bacteroidia > Bacteroidales > UBA12077 > JAGXLC01. Next base: position 5,583 of record CAYFRV010000096.1, read on the forward strand.
TACTCACTAATGCATGAATATTAACAGTAGTTGTTCCTGTTAAAACTAACTCTTCGGGCTTAGCACCAACCAAATCAGCAGCCTTCTCTCCTATCTTTTCGGCCATATTAAACCATGGAGTTTTTCCTGAAAGCCATCCTTTTATTGCCAAATCCCGCCACTCATTCAAAACCCTCTCCACGGCATATTCAGCTTCCCTGGACATCAAGCCCAGCGAATTTCCATCCATATAAACGGTATTATCAGGAATAAAAAAATGATCTCTGAACTTACCAAGTTCATCGTACTCATCAAGCTTTTCAGCGTAGCTTTCCCGGGGAGAAAATGAATAATCCATCTAAATTCTGTTTCTAAATTTATAAATAAGACTTTATTTTAATCGAAATGTTTAACCAGATATTAATTAAAACAGATTTCCTGAAGTAAAACAAATCATTTTACGCCTCTTAATTTATTCGAATTCCACATACTAATAATAATCTAATAAACCCCACCTTAACTTTTCAGAATCGTAAACATCAATCATAAAATCAATTTCTTTCCCAACAGAACATCTTTTACTCCCCTCTCTGAATATTGTATCTATATGGCGGTAATCGTTTTGTGATTCAGTGTCATTACAAAAGAACCTATCAAATAGTAATTTCTGATCTTTTGAAAGGGCTTTAGTACTTAGAATTGGCATTCTTTCAATAACAACTTTTTTCCCGTGACCGAGAGAAATTTCACGGAATATATTTCGGTAAGATACATTTGGCAAAAGAAAGGCTTTAGAGTACATCAAAGAAATAGTAAAATCTTCCGGTTTAATCAAGTTCCAAAGATATTTTTTAATGTATAATTTATCATTATTTCCACTCAAATAATAATGTTCCCGGGGTATTCCCTTCAGTTCAAATTTTTCTGTTTGCGCTTTTATCCTATCCTTATCAGCAATTATAGCTAAAGTACGGATCAGTCCTGCACCGGTTAAACCTTCATAACTGTTTGCTACATAAGGAGCAAACAGTCTTCTCGCAGCCAATCTTTGATATCTGTATTTATAAATGAACGAACAATAATTAATCGGGAGATCAATGTTATTTTCCTTAGCATAACACATAAGTTCGAGAGCAGTTAACTCAGATTCCAGAACAGTTATTTTTGGTCCGTGAAGGAATGTATAGTCTTTTTTTACTAAGCTTTTATAATTATGAGGTGTACATCTAATCTGATGTAAATTTAAATAACTGACTCCAATTGACTTAAGATGTGTAATCAATTTTTTCAAATTCTCTTTTTGTTCAGGAACCGCTGGAATTTCAACTGTCACATTATCAAATATTTCACAAGCAAGCTCGACCTTATCAGTTTTGTATCCTACAGCACCTATATCAAAACGAATCTCATTTAATCCTAAGTTTTTAAGTGTTGTTAACTTCTCTCTGTCTGCGAGTATCCCATTAGTATAAAGCCATAAATAGATATCTTCCTGAAATTCTTCTTTTATCCTTTGTACAAAGTTCAGTGTTTTATCAAAAGTCAGAAAAGGTTCACCACCACTAATACTCACACCTTTAAAACCAAACTTTTTAATGTATGAAATATAATCTTCTACATTTGGAAACTGAACTGTCTGGGTTGTAGGCTCAGAATATTCTTCCTGAGATGTAGGACAATAAAAACAATTAGCATTACAGATGTTATTAATAAACAAACAAGACCAGGTTCCTTCTCCACAAGATCTGCAACCCGGAGACAACACAGAGCAATCCAGCTTTGTTCGCTTATAACCCCATTCGGCAGTTGACTGGAGATAATTAAGCAACCCTTCTCTTCTTAATGAAGCTTTATGTGCTTCATCAGGAGTTATAAAACGCAAGAAAGAATAGATATCGGAAAAATCTTCCTTATTTTGCTCAATAATTTGTTGTGGTTCAGATTTCATTTAAATAAAAATAATTTTTTCCTGAAGCGATTTAATAAAAACACAAACATACTAAAAAGAGCGCAATCAAAAGATTACGCTCCAAATTGAAAAATATTTGTTTTTGTTTTATAGTCTAATCTTGTTCTTTGGCATATTCCTCATTAAGCCCTTTCAGAACATCTTGAGTAATTTCAAAATCGTCTTTCTTATAAAGTACAGGGCCACCGAAAGAGTAACTTAAAATATAATGATAATCATGTTTTTCTGCATAATCGTCAAGGTAATCCATCACACTGTTTAAAACCTGGCGATATATAACCTGCTCTTTTTCTGCTAGTTCAGAACTCATGTTTTGTCTTAACTGACGTAATTTTTGTTCTTTCTCACCAAGATTCCGTTGCATCATCTGCGCTTTTGCTCGTGTGATCATGCCCTTATTTAATTTTTCTCTTAGTTCATTAAATTCTTGCTGCAATTGACGAGATCTACTTTGCAACTCAGACTGGGAGTTTGTTTGTTCTTCAACGAATTCATCTCTTTTATCAATATACATATCGTAGCCATTAAGCAAGGAATCAATATTAACATAAGCTACGCGCAAATTGTCATAACTCTCAAATTCTTTTTGTTTTTCTTCTGCACTCGTTTTTCCTTTATCCGAAGTAGTTATTCCATCATTAGACTGAAAGTGCAGAAAGAATAAAACGGCAACAGCAACTATAAGCACAATGTTAAGCCAAAAACTAATCTTTTTCATTTTTTGTTGAATTTATATTTAACTTTTGACAAATATAAATCAAAGCAATTCTTTTGAAAAACGAATTAACGTTTTTTTAGAAAAAAGCTTTCTTATTTTAATAAAACTAAGCAATTTTGTTAAAGGCCGGGACAGGGATTAACCATCCACTTCTCACGTGGCTTAAGATACTCTCCAAATTTAAATATAAGAGAGATTTCATGAGCCCCTTGTGTTAAACCTGCCAATTGAGAAATAGTAATATCATAACTGTAACCAATATTAAACTGATCGATTTTATATCCCACCATTAAAGCCAAGGCATCATTTGAAGGATATTTCTTAAAAACAGGTAAACCCCGATACCAAACTCCGAACAAAAGTGGTTGATTATGCCAATATAATCCCACATTCATCTGAGCATTTTTTCCTTGCTTTATAAAGTGAAATGACGGAAACAAACTTTCAAACGGCTGTCTGTTATATTCTTGCTGAATAGGAATTCTCATTCCCCCAAAAAGGGAATATCTAACTGGCACAATACTTTTATCGCCGGTAAGCGATCTGTTAGGCTGCAATAAATGATCTACAGTAAGACCAAACCATAATCGCTCAGAGAAAGCCAACCCAGAAGCAGTGGCATCAACATCCCAGGCACGTTCCTGGGGAGGCACCTCAACAGTGGTTTCATAATCTCCGACTAGTTGATCTCCAAATGTGAGCTTATGGAATTGTAATCCACGTTGTGTATACATAAAGTGAATTCCGGGAATAAAACGCCATTTATGATTTAATTCAATATGATAGGAATAGACCAGACCCGCGTTGGTGGTTGAAAGTGCTCCACTGCCAGCTTGTTCCCGTAAAAACTGAACGCCCAGCCCACTATTTAAACTAGGCAAATAATGATCATAAGAAAAAGCATAAGTTACAAAAGACTTTTTTAAGGCAGGCCATTGATCCCGATAATTTGTTACAATACGCTTTCCTTTTGTACTACCTGCAAATGAGGGTGAAAGATACAAAGGTGAAGCATAGAATTGCGTAAACTGAGGATCTTGGGCCAGTATCAATTTCGTAATAAAAAAGAAAATAAATAAAGCTATATATTTTTTCATGACTTTTTAACGCTCAACAAACTTTGATAAGTTCAAATATATAATAAATATTTTATCTT
>CAYFRV010000097.1:0-7992 GCA_964345495.1 uncultured Bacteroidales bacterium
AACCCTTAATTTATTGAAAGCATTCCTGTTAAAATCTGGTATTAATACTGTTTGTTTCGTTAACAGGGAAATTTAATTTTGCAACCAAATTACGAGAGGTATAACAAACAATGAAATCCAAAGTATTTGTCAAAAAAGACAAAAAGACCGTATATTTTATTGAAGATGATGAAATTAATATTCATTTGTTGAAGCAGATGCTTTCCCAAAAGGGTTATGAAGTTGTTAACATGAATCATGCCGATGAACTTTTTGACCACATGGAGATAGAGAAAACAGAGAAAAAGAAGGAGGATATAAGATTAATCTCCGAAAATATCCGGGGCGAAGAATTCAGAGAATATTTTACCCATCTTCAAACAACGATTAAATGGCTGGTCGCTATCCTCAATAATTTTAAATTTGGTTTTTTTATTTCAGACAATAAAAGATACCTTGCCTATAATTCCATTACAAAAGATATTTTTAAATACACGCATAAAGATTTTAAAAATTCAACAATTACAGATAATTTATTGCAAACTGAAAAACCCCTTTTTCAAAAAACGATAGAACAAATAGCAACCAAAGAAGCCTCGGACTTTACAAATGATTTTTTTATTCAGCAAAAAGGGAAATTGCTTATAAAATGCAGGTTATTTGGTTTTCGCCTGAACATTGAGGGGCATCCGTTTATGGCATGTTATATACTAAGCTCAAATGATCATGATCTGGATGATAAAAACGCAATGGCCCTGGATAGTTTAATCCTAAATGAATTGAACCAGATTCTGCAGAATATAACAAAGATACAGAACCTGAATAATTATCCTGTTTCCGGTGATTCAAAAGAAGGGATACTTCAGCACCTCCAGATAAAAGAAGAAAAAGTAGATTACTCAAATTTCAATTTGTCAGACAGAGAATTTGAGGTGCTTAAACTTATATACAAAGGATATACCAATCAACAAATTGCAGAAAAACTTTATATAAGTAAAAGAACGGCAGAATTTCACCGCTCAAACCTCCTTAGCAAAACAAACTCCCGAAATACAGCAGATTTAATCCGATTTGCAGTAGAAAATAAACTTGTTACAGAAAAGTAAACCGTATAATTTTATCAGGCACTTTAATTATACAAATTCAGAAGTAGAGGTAAATTTTAAAAATGCCATCAATTTTTTAATAAATAGTAAGCTGTTCGCTATTGGCTATTAGCAAAAAAAATAATAGTCGTTGAAACAAATAAACCTCTAAACAATTAAACAACTCAACAATGAGTGAATACTAAAGAAAATCGCAAGGTGACAGTGAGCTGTTGGCTGTTAGAAAATTCTCTGCCAAAAGCTAAAGGCTAATAGCAAAAAGCAAACTTGCAGCAAGCAGCCGGAAAATGCAACATGTGAAGGAGAGATTAATGATTTTAAGAAATTCGCATTAGAACAATTAAAAAATTTTTCAGTTCTTAATTTAAATCTCATTAATTTTGTAACCTCGTTTTTGGATTATCTTGAGTGATCTTGGGGCTTCAAATTATCGGCAAGCTTTTTAAACTCCTAACAGTTAAAGTTTTTCTTTCTTCTGAATGCGTCTGTAACAACCGAATGACAACTCACTCAACTCAATTAACTTAATTAACTTAATTAACTTAATTAACTTAATTAACTCAATCAACCCTTTATACAAAACTCGTATTTATACTGTTTATTAAATAGCTAATAATGAATAATTTTAGGTAAAATATTTATGTTTATGATGGGTACACAGATTGTAGCAATTGATGACAACATAACTAATTTAAAGCTTCTGGAAAAATTACTGGAAGAAAAGTATAATGTAATATGCTTTCAGGATGCAGAAAAAGCTATAAAATATTTAAAAAAAAATCGGGTGGATTTGATTTTATCTGACTTGATCATGCCTGAAATGAATGGAATTGAACTTTTACAGGCACTTAAATCGGGAAATATTCACGTACCATTCGTGATAATTTCTGCTTATGATAAAAAGCAATACATTGATGATGCTTTCTTCAACGGCGTATTAAAATACCTTGTCAAGCCAATAAATCCGACCGAACTTTTTGGTGTCATTGATAATGCACTTACATTTTCTTCAAATGAATAATAAAGAGTTCTCCAAAGAGCTTGCTTTTTTCTGTAGTTTCAATTTGCTTATCATTTTTTACGTTTCCCAAATTCCACATTTTTTCCATTATACTTTACTTTCATTCTTTTTTTTATTATATTGACATTTCAAACTAACCAAAAAAAATAAAAGATTATGAGCAACGGAGGATTTAGTTTTAAGAAACTTTATGAAGATTCTAAAAAAGCTCTTTTTCAACCAAAAGAGTATTTTTCTTCAATGGAGACTCAGGGCGGTTTAGGTGATCCTATACTTAAAGTCTTGGTGTATGGTGCTATAGCAGGTGTATTTGCCTTGCTTTGGAGCCTTTTAAACATTAGTGGTTTTACAGGAGGAATTCTTGGCGGCGCTGTTGGTATTGCTGCCTTTTTCTGGTCAATTTTTGGCGCAGTGATTGGAGTTTTTATTGGGGGCGTAATTATCCTGATAATTTCTTCAATTTGTAACGGGAATGGTAATTTCGAACCTAACATGCGGGTAGCAGCTGCTATCATGGTGATTTTGCCGATTAATGCATTTTTAGGATTCTTTGGAGGAATAAGTTATGCACTTGATGCGATAATTGGCTTTGCCGTGAATCTTTATGCTGTTTATATGTTGTATATTGCGGTTACAAGAACGCTTGAAGGTAAGGTTCAGCCTGCAAAAGCTATTTCATATATTTTAGGTGGCTTGTTGGTTATAAGTCTGATTGTTAGTCTATTTGTAGGTAGTAAGTTCGATAAAGCCAGCAAAAGTTTCAGTAATAAGACTATAGAGAAATATCAAGAATCTGCAGAGAAGATGGCCAATGAAATGAGCAAGGAGTATGAAAAAGCTGCTGATGAAATGAAAAAATCGATGAATACTTACCACATGGAAATGGCTAACGGCGAAACAATTTCAGATGTAAAAAAAAGTGATTTGAGAAAAGCCCTTTCTGAACTGGATGAAGATAACAATTACATTTCCTTGCGTAAAGGTGGTACCTTTGTGCAGGCAGCAGTTACAGAAGACGGCTATTTGATGGAATACCGCGATGAATCAGGCTATTATGAAAGTGAAGAGCATGACTTGTCTGAAAGTAAAGTTAAAGTAGTTATGTATGGCTTTTTAGATGATGACAAGGGTTGGAAAAAGGAAATTGATTGGGAAAAGTTAGATTAAAACAGAAAGCATTACCAAAATCCAGGAAATTATTTCAATTTGATATAATTTCTTGGATTTTTAGATAAAAGTATATAATATTGCAAAAGATTATGAAACAAACTCGTGTACATACAAACTTCTATATTCACCATCATCATGATGGAATAGAATTATAATGCAAAAATGTACACGCTGAAAATATTATAAATAGAACTAAGCCTGCATTTTTGCAGGCTTTTTTTTTACAAAAACTGAAGAAAACGTATCATGAACAATATTTATTTACATACTGCAATCCATCATCACCATCATCATAATAATGTTATAAGAATGTTGTGGAAGGAATGTAGTATGTGATAAGTAAATCAAAATGAAATTATCAAAGGGCTGCAGACTTCTGCAGCCCTTTTTTTTGTTTAATCCTAAAATTAATTAATTGAATATGAGAAAGTTAAAAATTGCTATTCAGAAAAATGGTCGCCTGAGCGAAAAATCGCTGGAACTTGTCCGTGAATGCGGAATCGACTTAACAAATGGTTCCCGGAAGCTACTGTCTGTTGCTGGTAATTTCCCTGTGGAGTTAATGTATCTACGGGATGACGATATACCGGGATATGTTGCAGACGGAGTCGCTGACATCGGTATTGTCGGGGAAAATGTTGTTGAAGAAGAGCAACCCAAGGTAAAAATACTTGAAAAACTGGGGTTCGCTAAATGCAAGATGTCACTTGCTCTTCCCCGAAATGAATCCTACGAAGGCTTAGCATCCTTTCACAATAAAAAAATCGCCACTTCTTATCCCAACATTCTCCAATCATTCTTTAAGGGAAAAAATATCGAAGCCGAAATACATGAAATCAGTGGTTCTGTTGAAATAGCACCTGCCATTGGATTAGCGGATGCTATTTTTGATATTGTGAGTTCGGGAAGTACGCTGATTAGTAATGGGTTGAAAGAAGTTGAGACTGTAATGCACTCTCAGGCTGTGTTAATTTCAAATTCCGATTTAAACAATGAGAAAGCAGAAATTGCAGAAAAGCTTTTGTTCCGTATTCGTTCTGTTAAAAAATCCGGTAGCAATAAATACATTTTGCTGAATGCACCAAATGAAAACATTGACAATATAATCCGTTTGATTCCCGGAATGAAAAGTCCGACAATTATGCCTCTTGCCGAAGAAGGTTGGTCTTCTCTGCATTCTGTCCTTAATGAAAATGAATTCTGGGATGTAATTGATAAGCTAAAAAATTATGGAGCTCAAGGGATCCTTGTAATTCCAATTGAAAAAATGATTGTTTAATTTAAAAATAGAAAAAAATGGAAGTAGTAAAATACCCAAAAACAGAAGAATGGTCAGTTATTTTGAAACGCCCCGACCAGAATAATGCATTAATAGAAGAAAGCGTAAAAGAAATCCTTTCTGATGTCAAAAGCAATGGCGATAAAGCTTTAAAGAAATATACACGTGCATTGGATGGTGTTCAGCTGGATAAGATAAAAGTGGACGACGACATCATTAATGAAAATAAGGGTAAGGTTGGGTTATCACTGAAAAATGCGATTGAGAAAGCGGCTGAAAATATTCGTAAATTTCACAGCAGCCAACTCCCGGAAGATATTGAGGTTGCTGTACAACCTGGTGTGGTATGTAAACAAAAGTCAATCCCGATTGAGAACGTAGGGATATATATTCCGGCTGGTACGGCCCCTTTGTTTTCATCGGTATTAATGATGGCTGTTCCGGCAAAAATTGCCGGGTGTAAACAGGTCACCCTTTTTACGCCTCCCGGAAAATCAGGGGAGATTGATCCCGCGATTTTATATGCTGCTTCAATAAGTGGAGTGGATAATATTTATATGGCCGGTGGAGCCCAGGCTATAGCAGCAATGGCTTATGGGACGGAAACGGTTCCTAAGATGGATAAAATATTGGGACCGGGGAATCAGTATGTAACTCTGGCTAAGCAACTGGTTAATGCTTCAGGAGTAGCAATAGATATGCCTGCAGGGCCGTCAGAAGTAATGGTTATTGCAGATAGTTCTGCCTCTCCGGATTATATTGCTGTTGATCTTCTTTCCCAGGCGGAGCATGGACCCGACAGTCAGGTGTTTTTGCTTACTACTGATGAGTCAATGCCGCAAAAAGTTAATGACAGGCTTAAGAACTATTTAAAATCCATTTCGCGAAGTGGTATAGCAGAGGAGGCCTTACAGAATAGTAAAATCATCGTGTTGGAGTCGGAAGATGAGGTTATGCGAATGAGTAATTTCTATGCTCCGGAACACCTTATTATTGCAGCTCAAAATTCAGAAAGTCTGGCTGACAAAGTTATAAATGCAGGTTCCGTATTTTTAGGTGGCTATACTCCGGAAAGCCTGGGCGATTACGCATCAGGAACAAATCACGTTTTGCCGACCAATGGTTCGGCCCGGGCGCACAGTGGTTTGAATGTCGAATCTTTCATAAAGAAAATCACTTTTCAGAAGGCTACCAAAGCGGGTTTGGATAATATTGGCAATACTGTGATGACTATGGCTGAAGCAGAAGGCCTGGATGCACACAAATTGGCTGTTGAAATAAGAATGAATAAATAATTATAGGCCATGGAAGAAATTCAAAATATTGCACGGACAAATATTAGGGAACTAGTGCCTTATTCCTCAGCAAGAAGATCTTTTGCCGGAGAAAACTGCATCCTGATGGACGCCAATGAAAATCCATACGGTAAAAGACTGAATCGATACCCGGATCCTTTACAGACAGATTTAAAAAAAATGATTGCCGAACGGGAGAATTTAAATCCTGATAATATTTTCCTCGGCAATGGCAGCGATGAGATCATTGATTTGGTATTACGCGTTTTCTGCCGCCCGGCTATTGATAATGTTGTTACAGTAGAACCTACTTATGGCATGTATGAAGTACTTGCAGGGATAAATGAAGTAGAAGTACGGAAAGCCCAACTAGATAAAGATTTTAACCTTTCTGAAAAGAAGTTGCTTTCAAAAACTGATGCAAACTCAAAAGTAATCATTCTTTGCAGTCCCAACAATCCGACAGGAAATCTTCTGGATAAAGAAAAGGTGAGATATCTTCTTAATCATTTTTCGGGAATTGTGTTATTGGATGAGGCATACATTGATTTCGCCAATGACAGTGGATTTATTAAAGAGCTGGATAGCTTTCCGAATTTGATCATCTTACAGACGTTATCAAAAAGCTGGGGTTTGGCAGGCGTTAGACTTGGAAAAGCTTTTGCCACAAAGGAGGTTATTGATTTATTGAATAAAATCAAATTTCCTTACAATATCAGTCGCCTGAATCAGGAGAATGCTCAGAGAGCTATAAGTCGCTCCCGTCGGATCAGATCAAATATAAATACAATCGTTAAGGAAAGAAGAAAACTGGAAAAACGATTAAAATCTTTTTCATTCATTGAGAAGATCTTTCCGTCTGAAGCAAATTTTTTACTTATTAGGGTGAAAGACGCTCCGGATCTCATGAAATTTATGAGCAATTCGGGTATTATTTTGCGTGATCGCTCAGGCCAAAAGGGCTGCTTAAACTGTATCAGGATAACTGTAGGAACTCCACGTCAAAACCGAAAATTGCTTAAATCCTTCCAAAAATATCAAAAGGAGGTATCATGAATAAAAAGTATCTGTTTTTAGACCGCGACGGAACATTGATCCGTGAGCCGAAAGATGAACAAATTGACACTCTGGAAAAACTTGAATTTATTCCGGGAGTCATTCGTAATCTATATAAAATTCAGCATCAACTTGGCTATCGCTTAGTTATGGTAACAAATCAGGATGGGCTTGGTACGGTGAATTATCCGGAAGCTTCATTTCATCTGGTTCAAAATAAACTTCTTACTATGCTGAATAATGAAGGTATTCATTTTGATGCTATTAAAATCGACTCTTCCACAAAATCGAATCCTTCTCCAAACCGTAAGCCGGGAATAGGGATGATTGAAGCTTACCTTACTGACGAATTGGATGTTGACAATTCCTTCGTCATTGGAGACAGGTTGACTGATGCTGAGATGGCAGAAAGTGCCGGGCTTAAATGTGTATTGATCGGAGAATCAACCAAAAATGACATGCAGGGAAAAAAAATGAATGTCCAAAACTGGAATGAAATTTATAAGTACCTGAAAGGACGCCCGTCAATTATAAACCGGAAAACTAAAGAAACCCTGATCACCGGTAAATTAGTGCTTAACGGCGACGGGGATTCTGAAATTCAAACCGGGTTGGGATTTTTTGATCATATGCTGGAACAACTTCCAGGTCACAGCAAAATTGATCTGTACTTAAAGGCAAAAGGCGATTTGAATGTTGATGAGCATCATACCATAGAGGATACCGGCATTGCGATGGGTGAAGCGTTTGTTTCTGCATTGGGCAATAGGAAGGGAATGCAGCGTTATGGATTTTCATTGCCCATGGACGAGAGTCAGGCTTCATGCTTGGTTGATCTGGGTGGAAGGGCTTATTTAAAATGGAATGTCGAATTTAAGCGGGAATTCATTGGAGATGTGCCAACCGAAATGTTTGAGCATTTTTTCAGATCATTTGCAGACGCAAGTAAAAGCACTATCCATATAAATGCAGCGGGAAAGAATGAGCATCACAAAATTGAAGCTGTATTTAAAGCTTTTGCACGTGCGCTAAAAATGGCTGTTCAAAAAGATGAAAAAGATGAACAATTGCCAACATCAAAAGGAA
>CAYFRV010000097.1:8092-9391 GCA_964345495.1 uncultured Bacteroidales bacterium
AGATGAAAATAGTAATTATTCACTACAATGCAGGTAACATACGATCGGTTGATTTTGCTCTGCGCCGGCTTGGCGTTTCTGCTGAAATCACATCGGATCATGCGAAAATTCGTTCGGCTGATAAGGTTATTTTCCCGGGTGTAGGTGAAGCTAGTTCTACAATGCGTTATTTGAGGGAAGCAGAATTAGATCAACTTATTCCGGAGTTAAGTCAGCCAGTACTGGGAATATGTCTTGGTATGCAGCTGATGTGTTATTATTCTGAAGAAAATGACACAGCGTGCTTAGGTATTTTGAATGCCAGGGTGAGAAGATTCAGGAGCGATCTGTTAAAAATACCTCATGTTGGTTGGAGCCGCATTTCAAATTTGCAGTCTCCTTTATTTGAAGGTATAGATGAAGGAAGCTATGTTTATTTTGTACATAGTTATTATGTCGAAGAAGGTAATTATACAATAGCTGAAGCTAATTATTCAAAGCCTTTTTCAGCCGCAGCACAACACAAAAACTTTTTTTCTACTCAGTTTCACCCCGAAAAAAGCGGGAAAACCGGGGAACAAATACTTAAAAATTTTATTCGCTTATGATACAAATAATACCGGCAATTGATCTCATGAACGGCAGCTGTGTCCGATTAGAACAGGGTCAGTTTGAAAATAACAAGAAGTACTCCATGAGTCCGTTGGAAAAGGCCATGGAATGGGAAAGTAAGGGATTTGAACGATTACATATTGTTGATCTTGACGGGGCGAAAAACGGCAGTGCTTCAAACTTAAAAATAGTAGAAGAAATTTGCGGGAAAACTGGAATGATTGTTGATTATGGGGGAGGTATAAGAACAAAAGCAGATATCGAAAAACTTTTTTCAATTGGTGTCTCTTATCTCACAATTGGAAGTATTGCTGTGAATAACCCACACTTATTACGACAATGGATGGATGCCTGCGGGCCTGAAAAATTTATTCTTGCTGCCGATGTGCGTGAAGAAAATATAGCGATTAATGGATGGCAGAAAACTACAGGTATGACCATTTTTGAGCTCATAGAAACATTTATAAACGATGGTTTAAAACAGGTTATGTGTACAGATATTAGTCGTGACGGGATGCTCAAAGGAATTTCAACAAAACTTTACAGGAAGCTAAAACGAAGATACCCAAATCTGAATATCATTGCCAGCGGTGGAGTTACTTCCATAGATGATATTTATGGCCTTGAAAAAGAAAAAGTTGATGGGGTGATCGTTGGTAAAGCTCTGCTTGAAGGTGTGATTAAACCGGAAACATTAAATAAATTTCA
>CAYFRV010000098.1:0-9335 GCA_964345495.1 uncultured Bacteroidales bacterium
TAAAAAGTATTGTGATCAGATTCAATTGATAAATCATTCTTAAATTTTATTTTTGTAGTAGCTAAAAGTTAAGAGATCAACATGGAAAATTTTATCGTATCAGCCCGCAAATATCGCCCGACAACATTTGATACTGTTGTTGGCCAGAATTCAATAACAACTACTTTAAAAAATGCAATAAAAAATAACCACCTGGCACAAGCTTATCTTTTCTGCGGGCCAAGAGGCGTTGGAAAAACCACAATTGCCAGGATTTTTGCAAAAACAATCAATTGCGAAAATCTTAACGAAAACTTAGAGCCCTGCGATCAGTGTGAATCCTGTAAAGCGTTTAACAATCACCGTTCTACAAACATTCATGAATTGGATGCTGCTTCCAATAATACGGTTGACAACATCCGCAGCTTAATCGACCAGGTACGTATTCCACCACAAGTAGGAAAATACAGCATATATATTATCGATGAGGTACACATGCTTTCGGCCTCTGCTTTTAATGCATTTTTAAAAACGTTGGAAGAACCGCCGGCACACGCAATTTTCATTCTTGCCACTACGGAAAAACATAAAATCATACCCACTATTCTCTCTCGTTGCCAAATTTTTGATTTCAACAGGATAAACGTAGATGATGCAGTTCAATATTTAGAAGAAATCTCCCAAAAAGAAAACGTTAAGTATGAAAAAGATGCATTAACGATCATTGCTCAAAAAGCCGATGGAGCGATGCGTGATGCCCTTTCAATATACGACCAGGTAGTTAGTTTTTCAGGAAATAACATTACTTATGATAAAGTCATAGAAAACCTGAATGTGCTGGACTATGACTACTATTTCAGATTAACGGATGCTTTCATGAATGAAAATCACCAGGAAGCGTTAATCATTTTCAATGAAATACTGGATAAAGGATTTGATGCACATCAGTTTATTAATGCATTGAGCAAACATTTCAGAGACCTGCTGGTATGCAAAGACCAGCAAACGCTCCAATTGCTTGAAGTTGGTGCGGGAATAAAAGAAAAATACAAAACCCAGTCACAGCAAATCAGCGTTGATTTTCTGATTAAAGCTCTGAACATTGCAAACCAGTATGATGTGAGTTACCGCACTAGTATGAACCAACGCTTACATATTGAATTAGCTCTTATTGAACTTTCGAGAATAGAAACCGAAAAAAAAAAGCCAAGCCAGAAGCAGGTGAGCAAGACGTAGAAGAGAGCAAAAACGGCAATACTGAAAAAAACAAGACTGAACGCAAGCCACCTAAAAATACCAAAAGTTTTGGCAAAAAAAATGAAAGTGCTGAAAACAAACCATCAGCCGCGCCTAAAAGTTTCTCCATAAACAATGCTTTAAAAGGACAAACGGATTCCAAGGAGCCAGAAAAACACAGTCAAACAAAAGAAAACGAAAGTCAGGAAAGTGAAACCGGGTACCAGTTAACCTCTGATAAATCAGAAGATTTTTCTCAAAATAAACTTCAGGAGGCCTGGCAAAATTTTGCTGAAAAGGTTAAGGAAAAGCCCCGATTATACAATATGCTCAATTCAAAAACCCCGGAATTGAAGGATAACTATCAAATTCAAATATTACTGGAAAACCAACTGCAAAAAGAAATTATAGAAAAAATATACAACCAGTTGCTCTTCTTCTTACGAGATAAACTCCAAAATGAGAAAATTACGTTACAAACAAAAATAAAAGAAGAAGGTGAGGATACAACCAAAGAAAAACGACTATATACGGTTGAAGAAAAATATCAACACCTGAAACAAAAAAATCAACTGTTAGATAGACTAAAGCAGGATCTTGATCTGGATTTTGATTACTAAAATGATTAAACCATTACAAGGTTATTTCTGTCTATGAATAAAATCACTTATGGTATAGGACATAATAATTTTAAACAAAATTTTATAAGTTTACACAACTTTTAAACAAAAACTATGAACTATGAAAAATATGGATTGGAGCAATTTACCTTTTGGTTATCATAAAACCGATTACAATGTAAGGTGCCATTACAAAGACGGGAAATGGGGTAATATAGAAACCTCATCCTCTGAATACCTGAATATACACATGGCTGCTACTGCCCTCCATTACGGCCAACAAGCTTTTGAAGGGATGAAAGCATACCGCGGTCCTGACGGTAAAATACGTGTTTTCAGATGGGAAGAAAACTGGAAAAGAATGGAGCGCTCAGCTCATGGAATATTAATGGAACCAGTCCCAAAAGAAGTGTTTAAAGAGGCAGTATTCACAGCTGTTAAGAAAAACGAACAATGGTTGCCACCACACGGAACAGGTGCAGCACTGTATATTCGTCCGTTGCTTTTTGGTTCGGGAGCTGAAATAGGTGTTAAACCTGCCGGCGAATACACTTTTGTTGTATTTGTTACACCAGTTGGACCGTATTTTAAAGAAGGGTTTAACCCAATTAAAATTGCCATCGTTCGGGATACAGACAGAACCGCACCTCAGGGAACTGGAATGTATAAAGTAGGTGGAAATTATGCTGCCAGCCTGCAGGGAGTAAAACGAACAAAAGAAGCCGGCTACGCACAACCTCTATATCTTGACGCAAAAGAAAAGAAATATATAGACGAAATTGGAGCGGCTAATTTCTTTGGAATAAAAGATAATACATACATAACTCCAAAATCCAATTCCATTTTACCTTCAATAACAAACAAGAGTATTATGGAAATGGCTCCTGATATGGGCTTAAAGGTTGAAAACCGACCTGTTCCCGTAGAAGAGTTAGAAACATTCGAAGAAGTTGGTGCTTGCGGTACTGCAGCCATAATAGCTCCTATCGGGGAAATAGCAGATCTGGAAGAGAACAAAAAATTCACGTACTGTCCGGACGGCAAACCAGGACCAGTTTCAACAAAAATATATGAGCGACTGCTCCGCATCCAATTTGGTGATGAAGAAGACCCTTATGGCTGGACAGATTTTGTTGAATAATAAATTCTATTACTAAATAAATTGAAAAACATCCGTTAATTCTTAGCGGATGTTTTTTTTAGGCAAATTCTATAAGTATTGGACTGTGTTTAGGCAAATTCAGAAGTAGAGGTGATTTTTTAAATTGCTATCAGTTTTTTTAATAAATAGTAAGCTGTTGGCTTTTAGCTATTGGCTATTGGCACAAAGAAACAATAGTCGTTGAAACAAATAAACCTCTAAACAATTAAACAACTCAACTGGAATAAATTAGTTGTCAGTTGCAGAAGTAGGTATAAATGAGTAAGTCGCAAGACGGAATGTTAGAAAATTCTCTGCCAAAAGCTAAAGGCTAATAGCAAAAGGCAAACTTGCAGTAAGCAGCGGGAATATTCGGCATATAAAGGATGAATAAATAATTTTAAGGAATTCGCATTTGACAGCCAAACTCCAAAGGAATTTAATCTTCTGAAAAGGCGCTCAGTAACCGGCGATACGATGAAAATACATTTGCTCGCGAGACAAAACCTACGTATTTTCCATTTTCAATAACCGGCAGATTATAGTGTTTGGTAGTCTGGAATTTTTGCGCAACATCTTCCATAGATTCATCAGGATGAACTATAGGGCTGGGCATATACATTAAATCTTTAACATAAACGCTGTCATACTTTTCTCTCTCAAACATAATATGCCTGATGTCGTTAATAAATACAATACCTTTAAGATTATAGTCATCATCAACGACAGGAACAATATTCCGTTCGGATTTAGCAATAACTTTAACAAGTTCTCCTAACGTAGCACCTTCATTAATTGTTTTAAAATTAGTCTCAATCAAACTTCTGACATTCAACATAGATAAAACCACCCTGTCTTTATCATGCGTAAACAACTCTCCTCTTTTTCCCAGCAGATGTGTATAGACTGAATATCTTTCAAAAATTCTTACTACTGCATAAGAGATTGTAGCAACAATCATTAATGGAAAGAAAAGTGAATATCCACCTGTAATTTCAGCAATAAGAAACATCCCTGTAAGCGGTGCGTGTAGCACTCCGGCAATTAAACCTCCCATACCTGCAAGGGCAAAATGATTCTCAGGCAATTTGCCCAGATCAAAAAAATTGAAAACTTTAGCAAAAAACAAACCACTGTTAACTCCCATGAACAAGGTTGGTGCAAAAATCCCGCCAATTCCGCCACTTCCAAAGGTAATTGCAGTGGCAATAACTTTCAGGAAAATGATCAGAATAAAAAAGAGAAAAACCACCCAAATATTATCCTTCAATCCATAAAACATTCCACGCTCAAAAAGATAACCAAAATCACCATTCAGGCTGGAATTTATTGCTTCATAACCTTCACCATATAAAGCCGGAAATAAGAATATCAACAAACCTAATGCGACACTCCCGATAAACCATTTAGTATAACGATTGTTAAATTTCTCAAATGCCTGCTCAATTCCCTTATACATTCGGGTAAAATAAACAGAAACCAAACCGGTAAAGACACCCAGTATAATATAAAACGGAACCTGGTTTATATCAAAATTTTGTTGTATTGCTGCAGGATATAACACATCCATCCCCAGGAAAAGATAAGAAGTGAGTGCACCTGTAAGGGATGCCAATAATAGAGGGATCAATGACGACATGGTTAAATCAATCATAATCACCTCTAAAACAAATACGATACCTGCAATAGGGGCTTTGAAAATTGCAGACATGGCTCCAGCACTTGCACATGCTAACAATAAAAGCACCTGACGGTAATTTAGCCTAAAGAAATGCCCTATATTTGAGCCCCATGCAGCTCCTGTTGCTACGGTCGGACCTTCCAGCCCTACTGATCCGCCAAACCCGACAGTCAATGCACTTGTTATAACCGAAGAATACATATTATGCGGCTTGATCTTTCCCTGCGATTTAGAAATAGCAGCCAAAGTCAGAGGGATTCCATGCCCTACTTTTTGCTTCAATACAAAATGCATAAAAAGCACAGAGACTAATATACCTATTGCGGGAAGTATAATATATAAAAAGTTCTCATACTGAGATACAAACCCGCTTGTAAGCATACTCTGAATTAAATGCACAGCATTTTTTATAATAACAGCAGCAAATCCGGATGTTATACCTACAACAACACTGAGAATAAGAATAAACTGCTTATCAGTGACATGCCTCTTTCTCCATATTAAAAAGCGTCCAAGTGTCGTGGGTCGTTTCATAATGCAGCAAAATTAATATTTCCTTTTTATCTCCATATACTTTTCACGTAAAATTTAACTAAGTATTTTAAAAGATTGAATTTCAAATAATTAAACATAAATTTATATAAATATAAACAAATTTAAATACTTTGAGTTGAAGAATTAATTCTTTGCGCTTTATTATTTTTGAAGCGGAATTATATAAGTTTGCACTATTAATTTCTGAAACAAAATTTTATGATAGACATAACAAGATACACACTTGATAACGGACTAAATATACTTGTTCATAAAGATAAAAGCACACCGATCGCTACGGTTAACCTTCTTTATAACATAGGTTCGAAACATGAAGATCCTCATCGCACAGGTTTTGCACATCTTTTTGAACATTTAATGTTTGAAGGCTCCGTAAACATTCCAACGTATGACACACCCTTACAAAACGCAGGTGGTGAAAACAATGCATTCACCTCCAGCGACATTACAAATTATTACCTAACCTTACCGATTCAAAACCTGGACACGGCTTTTTGGCTGGAATCCGACCGTATGCTGGGGCTTAACCTCACTCAGGAAAAGCTTGACATTCAAAAAAACGTTGTCATTGAAGAATACAACCAAAGATATATCAATCAGCCTTATGGGGATGCAATGCTCATAATCAAATCATTAGCTTACAAAGAACATCCTTACAAATGGCCCACAATTGGTAAAGACATTTCCCATATTAAAAATGCCACTTTAGATGAGGTGGAAAATTTTTTCTATCGCCATTATGCTCCAAATAATGCAATATTAACGGTTGTAGGAAATATTGAACCAGCCGAGGTTTATGAATTAGCAAAAAAATGGTTTGGCCCCATTCCTAAGCGAGAAATAGCTCAAAAGGAAATTCCACAAGAACCTGAACAAAAATCCCCCCGTGCAGAAAAAGTGCAAAAGGAAGTTCCGCATAATGTGCTTTACAAAGCTTATCACATGGTTTCCAGAAACCATCCCGATTTTCCCGCATCTGATCTGATTTCGGATATCCTCTCTAATGGAAAATCGGCAAGACTCTATCAAAAATTGGTGAAAGCAAACCCGGTTTTCAGCAACATTGATGCTTACATTACAGGAGATATAGACCCGGGGTTATTATTGATCCACGGAGCTGTTTCAGAAGGTGTAACAATGGAGGAAGCTGAAACTGCTCTCAACAATGAGCTTGCAAAACTAACTGATCAAACAGTTGAAGAAGAAGAATTACAAAAAGTCAAAAATAAATTTGAAGCAGTACATGAATTCAGTAAAACAAGTGCACTACACAAAGCTATGAACATTTCCTTTCACGAGCTTCTGGGAGATGCTGAGCGAATCAACACTGAAACTGATAAATACAGGGCAGTCACCCCGGAAGAAATAAAAAATGTCAGTAAAAAAATATTAGACAAGAACAATTCTTCCACACTCTATTACTACAAAAAATAAGCACCATGACACAACCAGACCGAACCAAACAACCAGAAATAAAAGCTATCGATACATTTCAATCGGTTTATGCTGATAAAATACAACTTTCAAACGATATTCCGCTCCGTTTAATACAATCCGGCACCGAAGACATTGTGAAAATAGACGTAATGTTCCGGGCCGGAAACTGGTATCAGCCTAAGCCTCTAGTGGCAGAAGCTACAAACGAGATGCTGCCTGAAGGAACAAAATCACTGACTTCTGCTCAGATTGCCAACAAACTGGACTATTACGGAGCTTTCTTGCAGACAAATGCAAATAATGATGTTGCAGTAATTACCCTGCTTACACTTAACAAACACCTAGACAAGACGCTTTCTGTACTTGCTGAAATTGTCCGGAATCCGGTCTTCCCAAAAGATGAATTTCAGACATACATCAGAAACAAAAAACAACATTTCCTGCTTGAGAGATCCAAGGTAAACAGCCAGTCACGGATAAAGTTCAAGGAAGCCTTATTTGGCCCCAATCACCCCTATGGTAAAGTCCTGAAACTAGAAGATCACGATAATGTAACCACAGAAGATTTGAAAGACTTCCATACAACCTATTACCGTCCCAAAAACTGCGAAATTCTGGTAACAGGCAATTTAAAAACAGACACAGTTGAGAACATAGATCATTATCTGGGGAACACAGACTGGAAAAAAGATGAATACCCGGAAATACCAATTTTTGAAATCCAGCCTCATTCTCAGCAAGAAATTTTCACCCCCAAAGATGATGCAGTGCAAGCAGCTCTGAGAATGGGAAAAGTACTTTTCAACCAGCACCATAAGGATTTTATGGAAATGCATGTGGTAAATACTATACTTGGTGGCTATTTTGGCTCCAGACTGATGAAAACAATACGGGAAGAAAAAGGATACACTTATGGAATCTCCTCCTTATTAATACCTCTGGTACATGCCGGTTATTTCGTTATTGTATCAGAAGTTGGCGCCAAAGTATGTGGCAAAGCCATTGATGCAATAAAACAGGAAATCCGGCGTATGAAAGAAGAAAAAACCGGTGAAGCGGAATTAAACATGGTAAAAAATTACATGCGGGGAGAAATCCTGAAATATTATGACGGGCCCCTGCCAACAGCGAGTACCTACATGAGGCTCATGGAACATAATCTTACTGAAGATTACCACAAACTCATGCTTCAAACCATAAATGATATACAGCCGGAAAGAATCAGGGAACTTGCTGAACAATACCTGCAGGAAGAGAATATGAAGGTATCCATTGCAGGGCAATGTGAAAAATCATAACCGTGTTACATGAAAAAATTGTTTTTTTTCATAATCGCAGCAGCCTTTTGGAGTTATTCTTCTGTAGCTCAGGATATTTCCCCCGAACTACTTAACGCAACTGTTATCAATGACAATGGAGATGTTCAGTTAACCTGGCAAAGAAAGGATACTACAGATGCTGATCTTTTAATCTCCAGAGATTACTACGATGCTGGTGACTGGGTAGTTGGGGATATAAAAACAATCACTGATAAAAGCCAAACACAATGGACAGATACAGATTCTGAAGCAAATAGCAAAACCCATATATATAAATTATCTCTTAAAGATATGGGAGACGAGAGTGAAAGCAATTATTTCAATACCATACACACCCAATTAGAATTTGATACTTGTGGAAAAAAAATCAACCTGACATGGACAAGGCACGTAGACGAACCGTCATGGAAAGATTATAACGATACAATCTCAATAGAAAAATTCAATATCTGGAGAAAGGTCAATAATGAAGCTCCTAATATAATTGGAACAAACGACGAAACTGACACCACCTTCACCGATGTAAATGTCAACTACAACGATTCGCTGAAATACTACATCGAAGCTGTCCGGGCTGCAGATACCTCAGTAAAATCGCTTTCCAACCGCGTAAGCATATACACACGCATGCCTTATGACCCGGATTATATCAATCCTGATCTGCTTGAAGTTAAAGACAACAATATCGAACTTCAACACACCATTGCTGAAAACTCAGAATTAAAAAAGTATAAGCTGCTTCGTTCAGAAGATTATAACGGTCAGTATGATACAATCCACACCTTCAATACATCTGAAAACACATTAAATTACACGGATGATAAAGCTTCGCCTTCAAAAAACATTTATCACTATTATGTGGCTGCAATCAACCAGTGCAATCATTTAACAACAAAGTCAGACACTACAAATAACATCAGGCTTCAACTTCAATCTGAGAACGAAACAGCACTGCTGGATTGGAATGAGTTGAGAACACCAACGGCAAACATAACTTATGAAATTTTCCGAAAAAACGGAACCAATCCGTATAATAATTTAACTTCCGTGTATTCCACAAATTACACGGATAATGAACTGGATTTATTTAGTGGCAGAGATTCCAGCGGCAAATTCTGCTATTATATTGAAGCCCGCGGCCAACTGAACGAAGGGCAGAGCTCACAATCTGTTTCTACTAAAGAATGTATCTATATTAAACCCCGCATCTTTATTCCGAATGCGTTCACTCCAAACGGCGACAGCAAAAATGAGGAATTCAGACCCATTCTCTCATTTCTGCCCCAGGATTACCAATTAATTATTTACAACAGAAGGGGAAATAAAGTATTTGAAACAACTTCGCCTGAAAAGCCCTGGAAAGGTCG
>CAYFRV010000099.1:0-6706 GCA_964345495.1 uncultured Bacteroidales bacterium
GATTTTAATTTATTCTTATCTTAGCGTGGATATTTTGAACCATCTATGGCTAATAAAGAAACGAAAATAACACGGAGGCGTTTACGGAGTTCCTTTTTGACTTCAGTGATAAGTATTTCCATGGTTCTGTTCTTACTGGGAATTTTAGGCTTACTGGTTCTGAATGCCAAACGCATCTCTGATTATGTGAAAGAAAACATTGGGTTTTCAATCATTTTAAAAGAAAATGTAAAAGAAGTTGATGTCATACGGTTGCAGAAAAACCTGGATGCTTCGGATTATGTTAAATCAACAGAATATGTCACAAAAGAGGAAGCTGCAGAAGAGCTACAAGAAGAATTAGGGGAAGATTTTATCGAATTTTTGGGCTATAATCCATTACTTGCCTCTATAGATGTTCACCTGCGGGCAGATTATGCTAATCAATCAAGCATAGAACGCATAAAAAACGATTTACAGAGATATGATCAAATAAAGGAAGTCTTTTATCAGAAATCGTTAGTACAGTTAGTCAACCAGAATATCCGGAAAATCGGGATAATTATATTGATTTTTAGTGGATTCTTGTTTCTTATAGCAATTGCATTAATAAACAACACCATTCGATTATCAATTTATTCTAAGCGATTCATCATTAACACAATGCAACTGGTAGGTGCCACAAAGGGCTTCATAAGGCGTCCGTTTATTTATAAAGGAATGTTGCAGGGCGTCCTTGCTTCAATAATTTCTATGGGGTTACTGACTGGTTCTGTGTATTTCATGCAAAAAGAATTTAATGAAATTATTACTTTAAAAGATATAGAGATATTAGCTGTTTTATACGGTGCAGTTCTTGTAGTTGGAGTTTTTATTAGCTGGATTTCAACCTTTTTCGCAGTAAACAGGTATCTAAAAATAAACGTTGATAAATTATATGTGTGATATAAAAAAAGATTAGACTTATGGCAAAGAAGAAAACAGATTCCAGAAAACAATTTGCATTTTCAAGAGAGAATTACAAGTTATTAATTATTGGAGTGGTTATTATCGTTATCGGCTTTATTTTAATGATTGGAGGCAAGGCTGAAAGTCCAGATCAATTTAATCCTGAAGTTTTCAGTTTCAGACGCATTACGTTAGCTCCCATCATTGTTCTGGCAGGTTTTGCTTTTGAGATTTATGCCATAATGAAAAAGCCAAAAGAAGACAAAAATCAATCAGATAAAAAATAGGTAAATGACGTGGTTTGAAGCATTAGTGTTGGGTCTGATACAGGGCCTTACTGAATTTTTGCCTATTAGCAGCAGTGGCCATTTGGAATTGGGAAAAGCGATATTAAACACCCCTATAGAACAAAGCCTCTTATTTACAGTAGTTGTGCATGGTGCAACGGTGTTGAGCATCATTGTTGTATTTTGGAAAGATATTGCATCACTGATTTCCGAGACTTTAAAATTTGAGTGGAATGATTCTTCAAGATATATGATAAAGATTTTGGTTTCAATGATTCCAATTCTTATTATTGGTGTTTTTTTTGAAGAAGAAGTAGAAGCATTTTTCGTCGGTAATCTTGTGCTGGTTGGAATTATGTTGTTGATTACTGCCGGACTGTTGACGTTAGCCTATTTTTACAATCCATCAAATAAAGCGATTACAACCAAATCTGCATTTTTAATTGGCATTGCACAAGCCATGGCAGTTCTCCCCGGTATTTCCCGTTCGGGTGCCACCATTTCTGCAGGCCTGTTGCTGGGAGCTAAAAGAAATGAAATTACACGGTTTTCCTTTCTCATGGTATTAATTCCAATTATTGGAGCGAATTTTTTAAAATTAACAGAGCAAAACTTCTCATCTGTTAATTTTGATTATCTTCCCCTGCTTATCGGCTTTCTGGCGGCATTTTTTTCCGGATTATTTGCCTGTAAATGGATGATCCGAATAATCAATCAGGGAAAATGGATTTACTTTGCCTTTTATTGCCTGGCGGTAGGCCTGATTGCAATTATTTTTGGATAAATAAAACAGGAATTACTTTTATGGACTTAAAATCAATTACACAAATAGATGATTTGGTGGAGGGCCAAATCTTACTTATGAATAAACCAATTTTCTGGACTTCTTTTGATCTGGTAAAAAAAACAAGGAACCTGATCGCATTTAAATATCGTTCGGTGAAAGGAGAAAAAAGAAAAATTAAAGTCGGCCACGCCGGAACACTTGATCCTTATGCGGATGGTTTAATGATTATTTGTACGGGAAAGAAGACTAAGGTATTAAATACATTTCAGGATCAGGAAAAAGAATACATTTTTTCGCTGGAATTTGGAAAAACCACACCATCATTTGACTTAGAAACAGAAGTTGACCAGGAATATCCATATAAAGAAATTGAAATAAATGAGATCAAAAATGCGTTAAGAAAATATGAGGGTGATATAGATCAAATTCCTCCGATTTATTCAGCAAAATCGGTAAAAGGTAAGCGAGCTTATAAATCTGCCCGGGAAGGAGAAAAAATTGAATTATTACCTCAACGAATACATATTAGTCATCTAGAAATCCTGAACTATGAATATCCTGTTCTGACGTTGAAAGTCAGTTGCAGCAAAGGCACGTATATTCGCTCTTTGGCAAGAGACATTGGAAAAGACCTTGGAACAGGAGCGCATATTATAGGATTAAGACGGACCAAGATCGGAAATTATTCCTTGACAGATGCGATCTCAATAAAAGAATTTGAACAAAAAGTAAAAAAATTGTAACTAACTAAAAAGTGTTACGTAAAAGGTGGCACGCAATGTTTAACCTCAAAAAGTGGCTATATTAATGAAACTATCGCAGTTTAAGTATAATTTACCAGAAGAATTAATTGCATTATATCCGGCAAAAAACAGAGACGAATCACGCTTAATGGTTTTGCATAAACAATCTGGAGACATTGAACACCGGCAATTTAAAGACATAGTAGAGTATTTTAATGAGCATGATGTTACCGTTTTTAATAATACAAAAGTATTTCCTGCCCGGCTTTACGGTAATAAGGAAAAAACCGGAGCCAAAATCGAAGTTTTTCTCTTACGTGAATTGAATAAAGAGCAACGGTTGTGGGATGTGCTGGTCGATCCGGCAAGAAAAATTCGAATTGGTAACAAACTATATTTCGGCAATGAAGAGGATGGAGAAACCCTTGTAGCTGAAGTTATTGACAATACCACCTCGCGTGGACGTACCCTTAGGTTTCTTTTTGACGGAGAATATGAAGAATTTAAACAGACTTTATATAACCTGGGAGAAACGCCTTTACCAAAATTCATTAAAAGAGAAGTAGAACCCGAAGATTATGAACGGTATCAGACACTTTATGCTAAACATGAAGGTGCAGTAGCAGCGCCAACGGCAGGAATGCACTTTAGTCGTGAGCTACTGAAACGGATGGAAATCGTGGGAGTCGATTTTGGTGAAGTCACTCTGCATGTGGGGCTCGGAAGTTTTAATAATGTAGACGTGGAAGATCTTACCAAACATAAAATGGATTCCGAGAAAATTTACATTTCCGAAGAGGCTGCTGAAAAAGTAAACAAAGCAAAAGACAATAAAAGAAATGTTTGTGCTGTAGGAACTACAGTACTTCGAACACTTGAGTCCTCGGTTTCAACAACAAAACGGCTGAAACCTTATGATGGCTGGACCAACAAGTTTCTTTTCCCGCCTTATGAAGTGAAAATTCCTAATATGATGATATCAAACTTCCATTTGCCATTATCAATACCTTTAATGATGGTGTCTGCTTTTGGAGGATATGACAAAGTATTTAAAGCATACAATGAAGCCATAAAAGAAAAGTATCGTTTTGGCACTTATGGCGATGCCATGTTGATCATTGATGATGAAGAAAAATAGATAAAAAAAGAAACAAACCAGGCAAATTAAGAAGTAGAGGTAATTTTTAAAATTCACCTCTGCTTCTTAATCCACTCAATTAACTCATTTAACTCAGTCAACTTTGCTTTTCTCTCAGCAAACCTGTTTTTAAAATTTGTCTTCTCTTTCTGAATATGTCCTTCTAAATCTGACTGACCTTCTCTATATCTTCTTCAAACCGACCTCTCAAATTCGGATTCCTCAGGATAGCAGCGGGATGATAAGTTGCCATCACTGTTTTCCCATCTTTTTCATTTTCCTTTCCCCTGATCTCCTTCATTTGTTCATCAATCCCGAGAAAAGATTTCACTGCAGTTAACCCAAGTAAAAGTATAATTTTAGGACTGATTATCTCTATCTGCTCCTCCAGATAAGGAATGCATGTGTTAATTTCATCTTTTTTGGGCACACGGTTATTTGGTGGCCTGCATTTTACAATATTTGCAATAAACACTCCCTCTTTCCTGTTTAAACCAAATTTAGCCAGTACTTCATCGAGCAATTTTCCTCCTCTGCCAACGAAAGGTCTGCCCTGTTTGTCTTCATTAGCACCGGGACCCTCTCCTATAATCAGAATATTTGCTTTATGGTCTCCTTCGCCAAATACTGCATTTATTCTTGTCTCATGAAGGCGACATTCGGTGCATTTAATCACTTCAGACTTGAGATTCTTCAGCGAGGAATAATCGTATTCAGTCATAACAATTAATTTTTTACATAACATTCTGCGGATTACCGCTCAGCCATTTCATTATATTATCCACGATAATTTTACTCCTTTTTTCTATTGCCTCCTCTGTTGCAAAACCCAAATGTGGCAATAAAAGGGTATTGGGAGCAGAAAGAAGTGGATGGTTGCTATCAATCGGAGGTTCTTTTTCATATACATCTACTGCCGCCCCGGCAATTGAATGAGTTGACAATGCCTTCGCTAATTCTGAATAATCAACAATTGGTCCCCTTGCAGTATTGATAAGAATGGCATCGTTTTTCATCAGTTCAAATTCCTTTTTGCCGATCAACCCTTTTGTTTCTTCGGTAAGTGGCGTATGTACAGAAATTATGTCGCTCTTCTGAATGACTTCATTTAAAGACATCATCGCAATGCCTTCAATATTTTTTGATGAACGATTAAATGCTATAATTTTACAGCCAAATGTTTTCCCGTATTCAGCAACTTGCTGACCTATTCTTCCTAAACCAATAATCCCTATTGTCTTTCCAAATAACTCAGTCCCCAGGAAATTGTTGCGTCCTTCGCTTTGTCTTGTTACGGTATCTCCCCAAAGAATTTTACGATACAGAGAAAGTAGCATGGCAATGGTTAATTCAGCCACTGATTTCGTAGAATAATCTGCCGCATTGCTAACAACTATATTGTTATGGTGGCAATAATCCATATCAATATGATCCACTCCGGCAAAAGCTACGGAAATCATTTTAAGTTTTCTGCAATTCGACAGCACATCTTTGTTAAGAGGAAGGTTACTAACAATCAAAACATCCGCATCCTCAGCTCTCTGAATTTTTTCATCATCGGTTTCGGGTTTTGTTTCATGAAAAATAACTTCATGACCCATTTCCTTAAATTCATTACTGATAGAGTCTTTAAAATCTTTTCTTATACCTATTGGCTCGAGTTGTATAATTTTCATAAACTATCCTTTTTTGTTAACAAAAAAAGAGAGAACATACGGTTGTTGTTCCCTCTTTTTAATATCAGCATATTTTTTGTGAAATTTATTATCCTTTAAGCGAATACCTTTTAAATTCCGTAACAGTAAGACCTTCCTTTTGTTCCTGAAGATATTGCTTTACTGTTTTCTTGCTGTCTTTTATATATTCCTGATTTAAAAGCGTATTCTCTTTCATGAATTTTCCAAGCTTTCCCTGAGCAATCTTATCAAGAAGATTTTCTGGTTTTCCTTCAGCTTGTGCTTGTTTTCTTCCTATTTCCAACTCTTTCTCTTTAATATCCTCCGGCACACCATCTTTATCAACCGCAACCGGCTGCATGGCAGCAACTTGCATAGCAATGTTTTTTCCTACCTGATCTTCAAAATCAGCTTTATTAAAACCAACTAATGTTGCTAATTTATTATCCATGTGGATATATGAAAGGACTTTGGGTGCTTCAATATAATCATAGTAAGACAACTGCAGTTTTTCACCAATAACGGCGGTTTGTTCTACGATTTGGTCATCCACCGACATACCATCAAGTTCTAGCTTCTTAAGTTCATCCAGATCCTTAGGCTGTTTTTCCAAAGCCAGATCAAGTATCTTCATGCCTAAATTTTTAAAATCGTCATTTTTAGCTACGAAATCAGTTTCACAATTTAGCGATATAATAAAACCTTGTTTGCCGTCTTCTGTCACTTTACTGAAAACAATTCCTTCAGAAGCTTCTCTGTCAGAACGTTTTTTGGCAATAGCCATTCCCTTTTCGCGAATAATTTCAATAGCTTTATCGAAATCGCCTTCCGCCTGTGTGAGAGCCTTTTTACAATCCATCATGCCGGCTCCCGTTTGTTGTCTTAGCTTATTTACTTCAGCTGCAGTTATTTGGGCCATTTTAAATGAAAATATTTAATGTTTTACTTAATTTTTATTCAGACTTTGTATCATCCTTTTCCCCGGAATTCTCATCAGTTGTATTTTCCGCTGAGCTATCCGTTTTTTGTTCAGGAGCTTCTTGTTTCACTTTAGCTGACGATTTGCGAGCTCTGGTTTTTCTGGCATCGCTTTTTTGTTCTTTTTGCTCCGTTTCTCCTTCTTGCTTTTCCTCTTTCTTTTCCTCTTT
>CAYFRV010000099.1:6806-9226 GCA_964345495.1 uncultured Bacteroidales bacterium
CTTTTCCTCTTTCTTTTCCTCTTTTTTCTTCTTCTCCTTAGATGCTTTTTCTTTTTCCTTTTCCTGTTTTCTTTCTTCCAGTCCTTCTTTAATAGCCTCTACTGTTTTCTCAACGATGAAAGAGATTGACTTGGATGCATCATCATTCGCTGGTATTGGGAAATCGATCTGGTTAGGATCAGAGTTTGTGTCAACCATTCCAAAAATAGGAATGTTTAGTTTCTGAGCCTCTTTCACAGCGATATGTTCTTTTGTGACATCAACGATAAATATTGCTGCTGGAGGACGGTTCATATTTGAAATACTACCAAATGTTTTTTCCAGTTTGTTTCTTTGTCTTTCAATTTGTAATCTTTCTCTCTTTGCCAGCTTGTCGTAAGTACCGTCAGCAAATCGTTTATCGATGGTTGCCATTTTCTTAATGGTCCGTTTAATCGTCGGAAAGTTTGTCAACATTCCGCCGGGCCATCTTTCTGTAATATATGGCATAGATGTTCCTGTCAAAGCCTCCGATACAATTTCTTTTGCCTGCTTTTTGGTAGCGACAAACAGTACTTTTCGGCCCGACTTAGCGATTTGTTTCAGGGCACTTCTTGATTCGTTTAATTTGTGGGCGGTCTTTTGAAGGTCAATAACATGGATGCCATTACGCTCCATAAAAATATAGGGAGCCATTTTCGGATTCCATTTTCTTTTGAGGTGTCCAAAATGTACTCCGGCTTCTAATAATTGATTAAATGTTACTTCTTCCATTAGATAAAAATTTTACGTTTACATTCTTTTTTAACAACTGACAGGCAGTTCCTAAAAAGGAAGTCCTGACAATTTAGATACTAAACGGTGAATTATAAAAATTATAATCTTAACGTTTACTGAACTGAGTCTGCTTGCGCGCTTTGGGTTGTCCTGGCTTCTTACGCTCAACTTCTCTTGCATCACGAGTCAGGAATCTTTCGGCTTTGATTTTTGGCTTATTTTCCTCATCAACCTTAACTAAGGCCCTGGAAATAGCCAGCCTGAGAGCTTCCGCTTGCCCTTTTAAGCCACCACCACTGATATTTACAACAATATCGTAATTATCACGCACTTCAAGCAGCTTGAGCGGTTGTTCTACAATATACTGCTGGTTTGGAGTAGGGAAATATTCTTTAAAATCCCTGTTGTTTACAGTAATATTGCCTTTACCTTCACTCAGGTTTACTCGCGCAATTGCCTCTTTTCTTCTTCCGATCGAATTAATTCTTTCCATGTTGATTACTTAATTTCTTTTAAATTAATTTTTTTGGGTTTCTGAGCTTCATGAGGATGCTCTTCACCAACGTACACAAAAAGGTTCTTTTGCAGTTTTGTTCCCAGCCTGTTTTTGGGAAGCATTCCATAAACTGCTTTTTTAACAATCCGTGTAGGATCTTTTTCCATCAGGTCTTTCGGCGTCCTTGTTCTTTTTCCTCCCGGATAGCCTGTATTATGAACATATTCTTTATCTGTCCATTTGTTTCCGGTAAGCCTTATCTGATCAGCATTTATCACAATTACATTGTCACCACAATCAATGTGAGGAGTGTAATTTGGTTTGTTTTTTCCCCTGATCATTTTAGCTACCCTTGAGGCTAGTCTGCCGAGGACTTCATTTTTTGCGTCAACAAGGACCCATTCTTTGTTCACATCTTCTTTCTTTGCAGAAATTGTTTTGTAACTGTTTGAATCCACTTTAGTCCTAACTTTTTAATTATTAGTCAAATACAAATATTCTCCCTGTCTTAAGGGATTGCAAAAATAACATTATTTTTAGAAAATTAACAAATTTATTAACAATAATTTCAATTCATAATGAAGGAGGGTGAAAATAAAAAAATATTTTGATTGATGGATCATTTTATTAATTTTGAATTTGTTCAACAAATGACAAAAAAACCTTAAATTGTTTTTGATATAATATTTTTTTATGGAAAAAACACATGAGTATTATCTTTTAAAAGCTATAGAAATAGCAAGCAGTAATCAGGATAAAGGAGGCGGCCCTTTTGGAGCCGTTATTGTCAGGAAAGGTGAAGTTGTTGCTAAAGCAGGAAATTCAGTCACTCTGGATAATGACCCCACTGCTCATGCTGAAATTAATGCCATTCGTAAAGCCTGTAAGGTTTTAAATCACTTTGAATTAAAAGACTGTATTCTCTACTCTTCATGTGAACCTTGTCCGATGTGCCTCGGTGCTATTTACTGGGCAAGACTGGGAGCAGTATACTTTGCTGCAAGCAGAGAAGATGCAGAAGATGCTGGTTTTGATGATTCTTATATTTACAGGGAATTGAATGCTCCCCCGGAAAAGCGAATTATTCCCACCCGACAGATTTTAAGAAAAAAAGCCCAAAAACCATTCGAAGAATGGAAAATAAAAGAAGATAAGATCGAATACTGAG
>CAYFRV010000100.1:0-4327 GCA_964345495.1 uncultured Bacteroidales bacterium
TACGCTTCAACTTTCGCTTTTCTGATTTCCTGAATGATTTCTGTTCCCCTGTGAATACCTTTTTCGTTTACAGGTATTAAATGATGATAGCGTTCGGGTAATGATTTTTTAAGTCCTTCGATAGCTTTATCCATTTCAACAACAGGTTTCACTTTTAGGAATCCACCAAGGACGATCATGTTGAACGTTTTGGTTGTTTCCATTTTTGCGGCTTCAGCAGCAGCGTCTACACGATAGACATTGATGTCTTCCCTTTCGGGATGGCGGGTAATACCATTTCCGTCATAAATAAGGTAACCACCGGGTTTTACTGCGTTTTCAAACTTATCCATGGATTGCTGGTTAAGGATAATTGCGGTATCAAATTCGCTGATAATTGGAGAACTGATTCGTTCATCGCTGATGATTACAGAGACATTTGCTGTACCACCACGCATTTCAGGGCCGTATGATGGCATCCAGGTTACTTCTTTTCCCTGAACGATACCTGCATAGCAAAGTATCTTACCCATGGAAAGAACGCCCTGTCCACCAAATCCGGCTATAATTATTTCTTCACTCATAATTTACTGAATTTTAATTTTTATCAACTGATTATTTTTCTTCAGGTACTTTAATGTCTCCAAGCGGATAATATGGCAGCATATTTTCTTCCAGCCATTTATTTGAATCGTTAGGAGTCATTTTCCAACCTGAGTTACAATTAGAAACAATTTCAATGAAAGAAGTTCCTTTTTCCAGCTTTTGATTTTCAAAAGCTTTCTTGATTGCTTTTTTAGTCTTTCTTACATTAGCTGGTTTGTGAACTGCCTGTCTTGTTACATAGTAGGTTCCGGGTAATTCGGCAACCAGTTCGGTCATCTTTAACGGATTACCCATTAATTTGAGGTTTCTGCCGTAAGGTGAAGTTGATGACTTCATGTTTTCCAGTGTTGTTGGAGCCATTTGTCCACCTGTCATTCCGTAGATTCCGTTATTGATAAAAATAATTGCAATGTTTTCACCTCTGTTACAGGAATGGATTGTTTCTGCAGTACCAATCGCTGCAAGGTCGCCATCGCCCTGGTATGTGAAAACATATTTGTCCGGCATTGTGCGTTTGATACCGGTAGCCACTGCAGGAGCTCTGCCGTGTGCAGCTTCGTGCATGTCAACATCCATATAATTATAAGCCAGCACAGAACAACCAACTGGTGCAATACCAATTGTTTTTTCCTGAATGTCCAGTTCTTCGACAACTTCCATGATTAGCCGGTGTACAACACCATGTCCGCATCCCGGGCAATAATGGAATACGTTGTCAGTAAGAAGAGGGGTACGTTCAAATACCTTGTTTTCTTCATTTACTATATCTTCGGTCTTAACTTTTTGTTCAGCCATTTTTACCTCCTATAATAATTTTTGTTTTACCGCGTCTACAATTTCTTCAGCGGATGGTATGATTCCGCCCATACGGCCGTAATATTCAACGGGTGCTTTTCCCTGAACGGCTAGTCTGACATCTTCTACCATCTGTCCTGCACTCATTTCTACAGTAAGAAATCCTTTAACACGATCACCTAATTCAGCAAGCTTTTTCTTTGGAAAAGGGAATAATGTGATTGGTCGTAAAAGTCCGAGTTTTATTCCTTCTTTTCGGGCAAGAGCCACTGTTTTCTCACAAATTCTGGATGAAGTGCCGTATGCCACGAGAATGTAATCAGCATCTTTACACTGAATTTCTTCAAAGCGAACTTCTTTTTCTTCCAGCTCTTCATATTTTTTGATGAGTTTCTGGTTGAATTTCTCCATTTTGGCGGAATCCAATTCAAGGGAAGTGATAATGTTTCTTTCCCTGTCTTTTGTTTTTCCTGTTGTTGCCCATGGATACTTTTTTCTGATCTCATCTTCTGTCATGCGTGGCTTTTGTTCTCCGATTTCTACCTTCTCCATCATTTGACCAATTGCCCCGTCGGAAAGGATCATTGTCGGATTTCTGTATTTGAAAGCCAGATCAAATCCAACTTCAACAAAGTCGTACATTTCCTGAACCGAAGACGGAGCGAGTACAATAAGTTTGTAATCTCCATGTCCGCCACCTTTTACAGCCTGAAAGTAGTCAGACTGAGACGGCTGAATGGTTCCTAATCCGGGTCCTCCCCGTACTACGTTAAGTACTAAACAAGGAAGTTCAGCACCTGCAATATAAGTAAGTCCTTCTTGTTTTAAACTAATACCGGGACTTGATGATGATGTCATTACCCTTTTGCCAGATCCTGCTGCACCATAGATCATGTTGATGGCTGCTATTTCACTTTCAGCTTGTAATACAGCCATACCGGTTCTTTCTTCCGGCTTCTGTAACATGAAATATTCAATCACTTCAGATTGCGGGGTAATAGGATATCCGAAATAACCGTCAGCACCGTAGCGAATAGCAGCTTCTGCTATTGCTTCGTTGCCTTTCATTAATTTTAATTCTCCCATTATCTTGAAATTTTAATTTTTAAATTACTAAGCATTTACTTTTTTACGATAAACAGTAATTACTGCATCAGGGCAAACAAGTGCACAGTTCATACATCCTGTACATGCATCTTCATTTGCCATGTATGCATAATGGAAACCTTTACCGTTTACATTTTCTGCTAACTGGATGACACTTGTCGGGCATGCGGGAACACAAACTCCACAGCCTTTGCATTTTTCTATGTCAACCACTATTCTACCTACATTTTTTGCCATTATTATAGATTTTTAGTGTTATTAATTGGTTAATTTTCAAAGTTAATAATATTTAAGTGATTTTATTTAAACTTGAGAACGAGTTCATTCTGTTCTGTAACAGTATATGAAAGTTTCTGATATTCAGAAACAAATTTGTTTAGACTCATTCTAAATGATCTTCTTGAAATCTTTTTAATCTATATTCCATATCATCGAATTGGTCACGGTGTACCTGTGATACACATGCCCGAAGTCCTTCGGTTCTGGTGCTGCCTGTAATGTCCAGTGTAATAGCGCTTATGCCATAGTAGAGCAAATGTTCTAACAATTCAGCGCCTTCCATTCCGGGAAATGAGAAGGTAAAATAGAAGCCGTCTGCCAGCGGTTTATCTTCATCTTTGTCGTAGACAATATTAAATCCGTATTTTGTGAGCAGTTTCTTCATTATATTTGCGCGTTCTCCATATTCTCTAACTTCTTCAACAAAATTGTACCGGCCATCATTAACGGCCTGTAATACTTCCAGCAAGCCGTATTGTGCTGAATGATTGGTGCCTGCCGAAAGCGTGTATAAAGCTCCGTAAACCATGGCATATCCAAAGCTGTCTTTGGGATAGAATTCCGCTAATTTTGGAAATTTACGGTCAAACAGTTTATCTGAGATGACCATCATGGCAATTCGTTCACCGGCCAGGCTAAATGATTTAGAACTGGAAATAAGAAGTATGTAGTTATCAGTATAATTTGCAACTGTGGGTTGATATGGAGGTTCTCCGGGTTTACTCATATCCTGACGGAAGTCCATACCAAAATAGGCAAGGTCTTCGAGGATAACTACATCATATTTGTTCGCCAGATCGCCAATGATTTCTAATTCTTTTTCTGTAAAACAAATCCATGAGGGATTATTAGGATTTGAATACAGGATAGTTGAGATGTTTCCTTTTTTCAGGTATGACTCAAGCTTCTCTCTTAATTTTTCTCCCCGGTAGTTATATACATCAAAGGTTTCATAATTTAAGCCCAGTACTTTATGCTGTTGCTTTTGTACAGGAAAACCCGGGTCTATGAAAAGTGTTGTATCTTTTTGAGGGTCACGCCTGCATGATACAAGAAAAGAAGCAAATCCGCCCTGCATTGAACCAACAGTTGGAAGGCATCCTTGTGGATCAACATCGATGTTAACAAAATTTTTCACAAAGCGGGATATTTCTTTTTTCAGAGCTTCCACGCCTTCGATCATCGGATATTTTGATGCCACGCCTTTTCTTAGCGCTTTTATTTCACCGTCTATTGCAATTTCTGGTGGTTCTAATCCTGGAACACCCATTTCCATTCGAATGTATTTATCTTTTGTTACCTTTTCAATTTCATTAACAAGTCTTACGAGCTCACGGATGGATGCATTTCCAACTTTTTCTAATCCGCTCTCCTTAATTTTCCGGGAAACGGTGTTTTTATCAATTGGCGTGTTATTTGGAATATTCATAGCGTTGTGAATTTTTTATTTCTATGACAATTTTATAAAAGTTTTTTTGATAAAACCATAACAAATCTCAGGAATAAAAAAAGACAGGCTGTATGGCCTGCCTTTAGCATAATTTTAAGTTAGTGAAATTGC
>CAYFRV010000100.1:4427-9186 GCA_964345495.1 uncultured Bacteroidales bacterium
GTGTTTGTTGCGTCCCATGTTTCTTTCCCAATAGTTGATACACCGAAAATTATGTTCTTGTATTTCTCAAGTTCTTTTGCGTCAGAGTCTTTGACGGTAATCAGGTCGACTTTGTCTTTGCCTATTTGTTCTGCAACTTTTTTGGCAACCTTCTCTGTGGAGCCTTTTGCAGGGCCGTAAAATAAACCTATTTTTTCCATAAAGTGTTATTGTTATTATTTGTTTTTCTTCATTATTATTATCTTCTACAAAGATAAAATTATTTTTCACTTTTCAGGCTTGCAACTGCCAGTAAAACACCTAATACTACACCCAGTATTGCAGCAAAAAGAACCCGCATGTGCGGAGGGAGGATAAAGGTAATTGTGTGTGCAGGAATCCAAAAAAACGGAATTGTTTTTTTGAACACAAAATTCCACTGAACTTCCCAGTTTAAAGAGGGAAATATTTTTCTGAACGGAATTGGTGTGAAGAACTTTTTTAAAGATCCATTATTCCAGATGATGTGGGTGTCTGTAATTTTGTGAAAAGTCATAAACACAGGAGCAAAGATCAGATTCATTGCTACGCTTGTACAAAATGCAGTTAATAGTTTTGTTCCTGAAAATTCATTCGCCTTTAGCGCTCCGGTTGCATTATCAACTCCTACATATTCTAATACAGCAGGTGTTCCCGTGGCAAAAATAATAAAGGCGATTTTTATGGTGATGCCGATAAATCCCCACACTATAGCTCTAGGAAGAACTCCGAAATTTTTCCGGTAATAAATCCCTTCCCTTATTCTTAGTGCAATTATTTCTCCTAATGTGGCTAAAACGGCAAATTTGAAAAAACTTGCAATGAGCCCGTGTGCTTTATTAAAATTGTCGTAAAAGTGATAAACGGAATCAAATATAAAAAATGGAGAAAACACAATGATTACTACCAGTAAAAAATAGAGGTCTTTTTTTTGCATTTTAAAGTCTGTTTTAGTTGATTTATAAGCTTAAGTGAGGCTGACAAAAGTAATTAAGAAAATGTTCAGCAACTTTTTGACAGCCTCATCTAATTGATTTTTAATCCCTATCGTACCATTTTTCAATACTAAAAACTTCCCAGCTTTTAATTGCTCCTTCTTTTATATTGCTCCATCTTAAAGCAGTAGCAATTATGGCGATGAAGAGCAGAATGATAAGCAGTTTTTCGGTACGTGTTAAACGTCTTTTAAAAATCATTTCGAAGATTTTTCTATTCTGACCCTGGCATCTACTGCCACGACTTCCTCAAGATTGCCAAGTAGAGGGTTTAAGTCCATTTCTGCAATTTCCGGCGCTGCATCAACCAATGCGGAAACTCTCATGACAGCTTCAGCAAACTGATCTTCATTGACACCTTCTTGTCCTCTTGTTCCTTTTATGATGCCATAGCTTTTCAGATTACGGATCATTTTTCGGGCTTCTTCTTTTTCAACGGGGGCAATGGCAGAGTTGACATCCTTCAGCACTTCAATAAAGATGCCACCTAAGCCGCAGAGTACCATGTGGCCAAAATTTCCTTCTTTCTTGGCTCCGATAAATATTTCGGTTCCTTTTAGCATTGGTTGGATGAGAACTCCGGTTGTATCTTTAATCTTCATCATACGCTCAAACTCATTGGCAACAGTTTCTTTGTCGTTTACATCAAGGGCAACTCCGCCTACATCTGATTTATGAACAGGACCAACGACTTTCATTACAACAGGTAGTCCGAGGCGCTCTGCCTCTTTTACGGCATCTTCCTTGTTGTCAACAACAGCTTCACCGGCACGGTTTATGCCTGCCGCATCCATTAGTTCCTGTACCTTGTCAGGAGCGATATAGCCATTTTCCGCATTATCTATAATTGAACGTATTTTTGTTTTGTCCACTTCCGGGATGTCAATTTTTTCAGCCACAGGTTCAGGTGTATTATAAACTTTTGCCAGCGCTCTTCCAAAGAGAACTTCATCCGGGAAGTTGATTCTTCCTTTGCTGATAAAGTGATCAATCTCATCCTTCACATTAACCACAGAGGGCAATATTGGGTATATAGGTTTTTTGCTTGTTCTCATTTTTTCATCGAGAAGGTCGTAAACATCATATACCGGGAATAATCCGGGGCTTCCGAAAATGACAGCCATTCCGTCTATGTTATCAAATTTTTGGTCGCAATAATCAATGATTTTACCTAGCTGTTCGGCTGTCCCGGTTGCCAGAAAATCGATTGGGTTTTCAACAGAAGAACCCGGGAATAATTCTTCTAGCAGATTAGCCTTTTCAGAACTTTCGATTGGTGGAATGTCCATCCCATTGTTAGATAATGCATCAGTCAGCATAACAGCCGGTCCACCTGCATGAGTTATAATTGCAATGTTTTTGCCTTTCAGCTCGGGATGCATGAAGATAGAAGCTACAGTGGTCAGTTCTTCCCTTCCGTAGCATCTGACAATTCCCGCTTTTTGGAACAGTGCATCCACGGCTGAATCTGAGCTGGCCAGCGCGCCTGTATGAGATGAAGCTGCACGGCTTCCGGCTTCTGAGCCTCCTGCTTTTACGGCTGCTATCTTACACCCTTTTCTTATAAGCGAAGAGGCATGTTTCAGCAGCATTTGGGGCTTATTGATGCTTTCAATGTAAAGCAGTTTTACATTTGAACTGGTTTCCGGGTCGAAATTTTCATCCATGTCTTTGAGGATGTCTTCTACTCCCATCTGGGCACTGTTGCCAACTGAATAAACGCTAGAGAAGGTAAGTCCTTTGGGTATGCCTGACTCCATAATGAAAACCGCCGTGGCGCCAGAACCGGAGATAAAGTCTACTCCTTTTGATTCCAGTTTTGGGATAGGTGTAGTGAAAACCCCGTTGTAATTTTGGTTTAAAACGCCAATACAATTTGGTCCGATTAAACTTCCGTTTACTTTATTAATATTATCTACAACTTCCTGTTCGATTTTAGCGCCTTCTTCGCTTTCCTCGCTAAATCCTGCAGAAAGAATAATAAACGCCCTGGTGTTTTTCTTTTCTGTAAGAATTTTGGTGGTCTCCGGACACAAATTTGCTGCGATTGCAAGAATAGCCAGGTCTACCTCGGGAAGATCGTTCGGGTCCTTGTAGCTTTTAATTCCCTGTACCTCGTCCTTTTTTGGATTGGTAACATACAGGTCTCCTTTAAAATTGCCATCGATCAGGTTTTTTAAAACCTTCCCGCCGGGTTTGTTTATGTTATCTGAACCTCCTACAACAACAATGCTTTTTGGATTTTGTAATTGTTCGTTTATCATATAATAGTTTTTTATTTTTTTAAAAATGCCACAAATGTAATAAAATTAAAATAGGTAGATACGTTGCATGCAACGTATCTACATCTGCAACGTATCTACAATTTTAATTTCTTTGATGACTCCCTGATAATTACCTCTGTGTCCAGAATTTGGGTGGTTGGGTTTTTGGGGATAGTTTCCTGTTCGGCAATTCTTTTGATTATTGTGTCGGCTGCTTTTTGTCCTAATTCATATCCCTTTTGATCTACGGTAGAAAGCTCCGGATCTGAAATTGTAGAAATATACGAATTTGTAAAACCAATCACAGCAATATCGTCCGGTATGTTAAGTCCATTGTTTTTTATGATTTTCATGGCCCCAACTGCAGTTTCATCGTTGCCACAGAAAATACCATCGGGCGGATTAGGCAGATCAAGTAATTTCTGGGTTTCAATTAGTGCTTTTTCATAAGTGTCGCAGAATATAAGATATTCATTATAAATGGCTATGTTGTTACTTTCCATAGCTTTGATGTAGCCGTTGTATCTGTTTTGTCCTATTAGGAGGTCTAAAGGACTGTACAAATGCGCTATTTTCTTGCATCTTTGTTCAATTAGATGTTCAGTAGCCTTGTAGCCGCCTCCGAAATCGTCGACAATGATTCTGTCACAATCGATTTCTTCAGCTATTCTGTCAAAGAACGCTATTGGTATTCCCATTTCCTGTAGATTTTCCAGGTGCGTAAAATCTTTTGTTTCTTTGGTGATGGAAATTAACATGCCGTCAATATGACTGGAAAGAAGAGTTTCCACGTTTTTCAGTTCGATTTCATAAGATTCTTTTGATTGACATAACATCACATTAAAGCCATTCTCGTGTGCAACATTCTCAATTCCGCTTATAACGGAGGAGAAAAAGTGGTGAACTATTTCAGGGACGATGACTCCAATGATGTAACTTTTATTTTGAAGTAAACTTTGGGCTATCCTGTTTGGAATATAGTTGTATTTCTTTGCAATTTCTTTAACTGTTTTACGGGTTTTGGGGTTTATATCGGGATGATCTTTAAGCGCTCTTGAAACAGTAGAAGGAGAAATATTCAGTTTCTCGGCGATATCTTTAATTGTGATTTGATGTTTTTTCATTTTAATTCAATTTAATGGGCTGAATTTACTAAAAATTTGCAAACGTTTGAAATTACTTGCATTTAATTTTTAAAATAGTTATATTGCTAAGTGATAGTTTTTTATTCTCCTTAATTGTTCGTTATATTTCCTTAAAATGATATTTTCTCTAACTTTACTTAACAAATTATTAACAAATATTTTATATGATGACAAAATCTTCAATATTTAAAATACTCTTAGGTTTGTTTCTTTTAGTTC
The DNA here is from genome assembly GCA_964345495.1 of uncultured Bacteroidales bacterium. Lineage (GTDB taxonomy): Bacteria > Bacteroidota > Bacteroidia > Bacteroidales > UBA12077 > JAGXLC01. The sequence goes on from CAYFRV010000100.1 coordinate 9,069, forward strand.
CTTACTTGGGTTTTTCACAGCAAACCGAAGTTGAAGGAACAGTAAAAGACGCGGAAACGGGCGAGCCATTGCCCGGAGTAACTATCCTTGAAAAGGGTACGAACAACGGAACCACCAC
>CAYFRV010000101.1:0-9100 GCA_964345495.1 uncultured Bacteroidales bacterium
ACTTCTAAATTTTGCCTAATCGAACAACAATAGAACAATGAAACAATAGAACAATGAAACAATAGAACAATAGAACCATTTTAACAGATAAACCTAAAGATTGAATGTATAAAACCGGTAACAACTTCTCCCGTTTCATAGTTATATTCAGATCCCAACACACTATGGGGAATCGAATATACAATTAGTAAAAGAATGGCGGCGAAGACATAATACCGCGGCCTGATTGCTTTTCTGTTAGCCAATATTGCCGTTAACCAACCTATAAAAGCCACCAGGGTTTTATTATCCGTCAGGTCCCAACCGAAAGGAATTCCTGTCCATGCATCTCCAAAAGCATAATATTGCATGAGTGGCCCGAGAACAAAACCACCGGCCACTAATAAAATAAGTGTAATGTAGCCATAAAGTCTATAGCCCGGAATCTTTCCCAGTGCAAATAATCCGGCCAGGGTTGAAAAAAGCATAGCCATAAACATTATTAAAACGTGAGGAATAAGCACTCCATTGGGTACTTCTCCTTTAAAACGCATTCGTATCGGATCGTTCTTAGCAATATAAATAAGTTGATTTCCTGAAATAAGTCCGATATAATATTCTAATTTCCCCGCAGGTGGTTGCCCGGGAAGTAAACCGGCAATTTTACCGTCTTTGATCTGCAGGTTGTTGCTCTTCCATTTATCCTTTGTTGGATATCTTCGATAGAAAATTTTCCCTTTTACATGATCCGGTAAGTCGAGTTTCAGAAAAAAATCTTCTGTTCCGCTATGACTTCGCGGAAGTTCAAGCTTATATTTTTTGCCTGCTATTTGTACTTTTACTTCTTTCGGATGAGTAGGCCCGGTTTTTCGCTGATAGATTCCGGCAGAAAGCGTGATTATTATTGCTAAAATCCAGAATAGCGTTTTTTTCTTTTTCATTTCTTAAACTTATAATTGAACCATTAAAACTTTTTCTTCATCATCCCTGATGATTTCTACTGTAATTGTCTGTCCGGGTTTAATTTTTGATAGCCTGTTCATATAATCGTAGACGTCTCCGATTTCATGCCCGTTGATGGCTGTTATAATATCTCCTTTTTCCATTCCTGCCCGGTCAGCAGGCTTACCTTCCACCACAAGGTCGGCTCTGAGTCCTCTGTCTTCAACTCCTGCAAAGTCCGGCATGATTCCAAGTGTGACTTTTAAATCTTCGCGGTGTTTTTCTTTATCAGGAGATTTTGGCCCTGCTTCCTGAAAAGTAAGTTGCATATCCGATGTAGCTAAATCTTTCGTAATATCATAGATGTAATCTGCAACCTTTTTTAACCCATTGTAATTGATTTTAGAGGGTTTGTCTTTTGGCGTATGATAATCCATGTGTGCACCGGTGCTAAAGAAAAATACTGGTATGTCATAGCTGTAGAATGAGGAGTGATCCGAAGGACCATAGCCTTCTTTTGAAAAGCCGAGTTTAAAATTATATGTTTTATTGTGGGCTTTCAGTAAGGAATCCGTTTCTTTGGAACTGCCTGTACCTCCAATTTGCAGACTGTTTTCATTTCTTAACCTTCCAATCATGTCAATGTTGATCATTGCTTCAATATTGTCCGGCTCAATATTCGTATGTTCCATAAAATATTTTGATCCGATGAGGCCTTGCTCTTCAGCGCCAAAACCTATAAATACGATATTCTTGTTTAAACTGTCCCTGATTGATTCCAGCTTTTCTGCAATTTCCAGCATCGCTGCAACTCCCGATGCATTATCATCGGCTCCGTAATGAATTGCATTTGTGTCAGGCATTCGGGAACCTGAATTCGAACCTCCATATCCCAGATGATCATAGTGAGCACCGATTACGATATAATTTTTTGAGCCTTGAGCCGGGAGTTTAGCGATAACATTATGAGTGGTTACTTTATTCTCTCTTAAATCAACTTGAGCTTTTACTTTTTGGTCAATTTCAAAATTTTTGGGCTTTGCCTGGTTTTTGTAAAATGATCTAAGTTTCTGAACTGAAGTATTCTTCTCTTTCAACAGTTTATCGGCAAGTTGAGGGGAGATATTTATAACAGGAAGATCAATGTTCCCTTCTTTAACTGTTGGATCAACAAATTCGGGTTCCCCATCCTGGTTTGTTTCAGTAATAAAGAGAATGCCACCTGCACCTAACTCTTTTGCTTTTAAAGCTTTAGACCTGTCATCTTTTTCTGTTCTGAATGCTTCCTGGTATTTTTTTATATCCGGGGCGCCCTGCAAAATCATTACCCATTTTCCGTCAGGATTTATATTTTTATAATCGTCCCATTGGAGCTTTTGGGAATTTATGCTGAAGCCATACCCGGCAAATACCAATTCTTTTTCTAATTGCCCGTTTCCTGAAAATGGAAAAGGGACAAATTCTTCCTCAAACGTGGCATTATAATTATTAAATGAAAGCGAGTTGTCTTCACCCGGCTTATTACCTAAAACAATTTTGAAGGTTTGTTTCCCTGAATCTTCATAAAGGTTAAGGTTATTGGATTGAAATTCTTTGAGAATAAACTCAGTTGCTTTCTGATCTCCAACTGAACCGGGCATTCTGCCTTCAAGCTTTTCGGATGCAAGGTATTCGATGTGATGCTGAAGTTCTGCTGTCGTAATTTCATCGCTATCGTGATTCTCCCAACTACAAGCAATGAGAGCAATAAAAGCAGATGCAAGTATAATGTATCTTTTCATTAGTTAGAAAGGATTTTAATTGATTTTATCTTTCAAATCTGGTATAATAAGTTGATATGTTATTTTTTTGATCTCCCACATATAGTTCAATTTCATGTTCTGAATCAGGTTTAAGTTTATGATTTTTAAATTTATGTATTAATAAATCATTTTTCGGATCATATTCAAACAAGACCCATTCTCCGTCAATGTATCCATTGTAGGTCTTAATCCCTGATAGATTATCCGTAACACGGAATTCTATTGATTTTTTATTTTTTATATTATCCAGAGAACTGATTAATTCAATTTTAGGTGGGATAGTGTCTACCATAACTACGTACTCTCCAAACTCCCTGGTATCTGTTGTAATTGTTCCATTCAGGTATTCACCGCCTTTATACTGATATTCATCATCTTCTTCTATTTTGGCAATAAATGCTTTGTTGATGAGCTGATTATGCATCTCTTTTGTGTTTATTGTAAGGGAAAAAGATTTGTGAACCGGTGTGTATTTGTTATGAATTTGGTGAATATCGGAATAGAAAAGTCGGTTTGAGGTTTTCTTCTTGTTATAATTAAAATATAAGGTGTCATAAAAGGCGTTTGCAGGGAATTGTAGTTTGATGTCCTCTGTATTATAATTATTGGAGGTATGAAAAGGCATCCGTTTGTCATACTCCACTGAATCATTATCAACAGTGAGATTTTGATTTTTGGAAGGGTCGTTTTTTACGATAAAAGATAAATCAGCCTTGTTGCCGTAAGTGTCTTCTACAATATACTGAAGTTTATGAATCGTTGTATCATCGAAGGAAACGATCCCTTTCCCTTTTACATAATTGTATATACTCAATTTATTATTTGGCTGGAGATATGCCTTTTGGATGGAGAGGTTGTTCCTGATTTTCTCTTCATAATCGATAAAACTATTTATATAACGTGTTTCACTAAAGGAAAATTCATCGAGTTTGTGATGATATATCATGGTGCTGTCAACAAGAAGTTTTAAATCATAGATGCCACACCAGTTTTTTGTCCCGTTGAGAAAATCAAAAGTTCTTATACCGAAACTATGTGGCCCATTTAGATAAAGGGTATCCTGGTTTAAAAGTTGGTACGAATCTCCGGAAACCGCTTCTACTTCATAAATTTTTTTATGTTGAACCGGATGTTTTTTTGAATGGTCATAGACAGCAAGATTGAAAATTTTAGGAGGAATGTTGTCTTTGATGTTAAAATTATAGTGTAAAGGATTAAGCGGATGTTGATTATTAATGTTCCTGATTTCAAAATGAATATGTGGGCCGGTGGATCTGCCGCTATTCCCTGAAAAACCGATAATGTCCCCTTTTTTTACAGGAAATTGGTTGGAGTCGGGAAATAGTTGAATTTCATATTTCTTTTTTTCATATTGATTTTTAAGAACATATTCGTTTACTTCCCCGCTGAATTCTCTTAAATGTCCAAAAACAGATGTAATGCCTTCCTTTGGATGATGAACATAAATAGCTTTCCCATATCCTTCTGCTGAAACTTTAATTCTTGAAATATATCCGTCAGCTATTGCATATATTTTTTTCCCTCTCATTCCATAAGTTTTGATATCTATTCCGGCATGAAAATGGTCTGAACGAAGTTCTCCGAAATTACCTGCCAACCTCATTTTGAAGTTTACCGGTGCTCTTAATGAATTTTCCTGTCCGATTGCGCTTTGAAACAGTAAGGAGAACAAAATGAGAAAAAAACTGTTTTTTATATAACCCATTTGAATAATTATTCGTTTTATGAAGAAACAAATCTAATATTATTTTTATGATTAGGTAAAAAAGAAAAGTTTTATTTTTATATTTGGAAAAGCTGTATTAACTTTGTTCATGATAACTTCGGAGTATGGAATATAAAGAGCAAAATAAAAATGTTGTTGAAGAATTAAAACTAAAAATTGGAAATATCATAGATTTATATGAAAATTCTAAACAACAGGTAAACCAGCTCCAGGAAGAAAATAATAAACTAAAAAAACAAATAAATCAAAAAGATACAGAATTAGCTAATTTGAAGGAAAAATATTCCAGATTGGAATTAGCTAAAAGTCTAGCATCATCGGAAACAACGCATGATGCTAAAATTAAGATAAACAGGATTGTGCGGGAAATTGATAATTGTATTTCACTTTTGAATAAATAGGAAAGGTTTCAATCATAATGGAGAATGAAAAACTATCCATACGTATTAATCTTGCAGATAGGTACTATCCGCTGAAGATAGACACAAAGGATGAAGAGAAGATCAGGAAAGCTGCTAAACTAATTAATGAAAAAATTTTACAGTATAAACAACGTTATACAAATAAGGATACACAAGACTTTTTAGCAATGGCAGCTTTGCAGTTTGTTATAAAATATTTGGAAACAGACGAAGAAGAACACGGACAGCCTATCGCAGATGAATTGGAAGCTTTAAACGAAGAATTAGAAGAGTATTTAGAAAAAGAGGAATATAAGAAAAAATAAACGTTCTTTAAATAGGAAAATTTGCCCGCATAGTTCCTTAATTGGCTGGAAAACTCAACAGTTATCCAATTGAAGCCAAGCTCGTTTGAGCAAGAGCAGGCCTCATTCCGTTCAACGGAATCCTGTTTAGGCAGGACAGAGGAAGTTCGACCTTGAATGGCAGCTTCACCCATGTCTATACAGGGGTTTTACACAGCTTTTATGGTTCCTATGCGGGCTTTTTTTATGGAATTAAAATATAATAAATTAAAATTCAATCTAAAACAATAAATACTATGGTAACAACACAAATATTCGGAACTATCTCCTGCTTAACGCTCAATATTATTATTGGCGCTGTAGCTTTTGTCGGCGGAGGTGTTCTCTCTTACTTTTTTTGGAATAAAGCCTTGAAGAAAAAGCATGATGAGATCATCGATGATGCCAAAAGCGAAGGAGAGGTCATTAAAAAGGATAAGATCCTTCAGGCAAAAGAAAAATTTCTTCAACTGAAAGAGCAGCATGAAAAGGAGATCAATGACAGAAATAGTAAAGTAGTTGCTGCAGAAAATAAAGTGAAGCAAAAAGAGAATACCCTCTCTCAAAAGATGGAGGAGACTGAGCGTAAGCGTAAAGAACTGGAAGCTATCCGGGAAAATCTTCAAAACCAAATGGATGTGGTGGAGAAGAAGAACGAAGAGCTTGACAAAATCCATAGACAGCATGTTGAGCAACTAGAAACAATTTCCGGGATGTCTGCCGAAGAGGCTAAAAATCAGTTGATGGAATCACTTAAGGCTGAAGCTAAATCTGAGGCAATGTCAACAATGAACGAAATTGTTGAAGAGGCGAAGATGAATGCGCATAAAGAGGCAAAACGAATCGTGGTTCAAACAATACAAAGAGTGGCTGCTGAAGCAACCATTGAAAATGCCATTACTGTCTTTAATATTGACAATGATGAAATAAAAGGGCGTATCATTGGCCGTGAAGGAAGAAACATCAGAGCTTTAGAAGCTGCTACAGGAGTAGAGATTATTGTTGACGATACTCCGGAGGCAATTACTTTATCTGCTTTTGATCCAATCAGAAGAGAAATTGCAAGGTTATCGCTGCACCAGCTTGTAACTGACGGTAGAATTCATCCGGCAAGAATTGAAGAAGTTGTTAATAAAACTCAGAAGCAAATTGAAGAAGAGATCAACGATATAGGTAAGAAAACCGCGATTGATCTGGGTGTTCACGGATTACATCCCGAATTGATCCGCCTGGTCGGAAAGATGAAGTATCGTTCTTCTTATGGACAGAACTTGTTGCAGCACTCCCGCGAAGTTGCTAACTTATGTTCTATCATGGCATCAGAGCTTGGATTGAATCCTAAACTTGCCAAACGGGCAGGTTTGCTTCATGATATCGGAAAAGTGCCTGATGATGAGCCGGAATTGCCACACGCAGTACTTGGAATGAAACTGGCTGAGAAATATAAAGAAAAACCAGAGGTTGCTAATGGAATTGGTTCTCACCACGAAGAAGTAGAAATGAGTAGCCTGCTGGCGCCTGTTGTACAGGTTTGTGATGCAATTTCAGGTGCACGGCCGGGTGCAAGAAGAGAAGCAGTGGAGTCATATATTCAGAGATTACGTGACCTTGAAGAACTTGCTCTCTCCTTCGAAGGTGTAACAAAAACTTACGCCATTCAGGCCGGACGTGAGCTTCGGGTTATCGTAGGAAGCGATAATGTTTCTGATAGTCATGCAGATAAACTGTCTTATGACATTTCAAAGCATATAGAAAGTCAGCTGACTTATCCCGGTCAGGTTAAGGTTACTGTTATCCGGGAAAAGCGAGCGATTAATTATGCTAAATAATATGTTTTGTAAATTGTAATATTAAAAAAACGGGTCTGATTAGACTCGTTTTTTTATTTTCAATATTTTTGTTTAACTAATCTCTAAATATAAGTTATGGAAAAAATTCGGATGGTCGATTTAAATACTCAATACGATAAAATTAAGACAGAGATAGATCAGGCGATGCAGGATGTTATTGAATCATCTGCTTTCATAAATGGCCCTCATGTTAAAAGTTTTCAGGAAAATCTAGCAAAATACTTAAAGGCAAAGCACGTGATACCCTGTGCAAACGGAACAGATGCACTTCAGATAGCCCTGATGGCTCTTGAATTAAAACCTGGAACTGAAGTAATTACACCCGATTTTACTTTTATCTCTACCGTAGAGGTCATAAAATTATTAGGTCTGAAGCCTGTTCTTGTTGATGTTGACGAAAATACATTCAATATTTCCGCAGAAGGAGTCAGGGAAGCAGTAACTTCAAATACCGGAGCTATTGTTCCCGTGCATTTGTTTGGTCAATGTGCTGATATGCATGAGATTATGAAAATTTCTAAGGAAAAAAACATTCCTGTAGTTGAGGATGTAGCACAAGCGACAGGTTCAGAGTTCTATGCCGGGGATGCTACTTTAAAAGCAGGAACGATAGGAGATATTGGTTGTACATCCTTTTTCCCTTCAAAAAATCTTGGATGTTACGGAGATGGTGGTGCGTTGTTTACTAATAACGACGATTTAGCTCAACGCATAAGAGCTATCGCCAATCATGGTTCAAATAAAAAATATTATCATGACAGAGTAGGGGTTAATTCCAGGTTAGACACCATACAGGCAGCTATTTTAGATGTTAAGTTAACCTATCTGGATAATTACAACGCATCACGACAATGGGCTGCAGGTTTTTATGATAGTGAACTATCTGATGTTCAACAAATTCGATTGCCTGAAAGGAATGGGTATTCCTCTCATATTTTTCACCAGTATACGATTGTTTTGGATAACAGCGTAGATAGAGATAGTTTTAAGGAATATTTAAATTCAAAAGGAGTCCCTTCTATGGTTTATTATCCGGTTCCTATTCACCTTCAGAAAGCCTTTCAGGATTTGGGTCATTCAAAAGGAGATTTCCCTGTTTCGGAAAAGCTTTCTGAATCTGTGTTATCTTTGCCAATGCATACTGAACTGGATGAAGAACAATTAAGGAAGATTACTGAAACGATAAAATCATATTTTAAATAGAAAGCATAAGTTATGGAATATTTTGCACATGAAACAGCAGTTATTGATACTCCCTGCGAAATCGGAGCAGGCACAAAGATTTGGCATTTTTCACATGTAATGAAAAACTCCAAAATAGGTAAAAATTGTAAATTTGGTCAAAATGTTGTAGTGTCGCCTGATGTAGTTTTGGGAGACAATGTTAAAGTACAGAATAATGTTTCTATTTATACCGGAGTAATCTGTGAAGATGATGTCTTTCTTGGCCCGTCAATGGTTTTTACAAATATTACAAATCCAAGAAGTGCAGTAGTTCGGAGAGATCAATATGAACAAACATTGGTAAAGAAAGGAGCATCAATTGGTGCTAACGCCACAATACTTTGTGGACATACAATTGGTGAATTTGCTTTTATTGGAGCAGGTGCTGTAGTTACGAAGGATGTTAAACCTTATGCGCTCATTGTCGGAAATCCAGGGAAACATGTAGGTTGGATGAGTGAATACGGTCATCGTTTAAATTTTGATGAAAATAATATTGCTGTGTGCCCGGAGAGCAAAGAGAAGTATAAACTTGAATGTGGAGAAGTGGAAAAGTTAGTTGATTGAGTTGAATAAGTTGGCGTATTTAAATAGGCAGATTCAGAAGTAGAGGTGAATTTTAGACACAGTTTTTTGAACACTCCCGGTTGACAGATTCTACTTGCTGTCTATTATCTACTATCTACCATCTACCATCTACAACCTCTAACATCTAACATCTAATATCCAAACATCTATCTATCATCTATATCAAAAGCTTCGTATTGAGAATTCTTACTTTTAAATTCAGGAACAATTTCTTTCATTCGTT
>CAYFRV010000102.1:0-9037 GCA_964345495.1 uncultured Bacteroidales bacterium
ACTTCTTCCGGTGCGCCGGACGAACGGCCGGGGAACTGACTTTTCAGATCTTCGTAAATGGTCGTTGTACCCGGTACATTCTGCCGGGAAATCACTTTAATGTTACGGTAATACGAAATTGCCGTATTGTAAATATCATGACTCAATAACTTAGAAGTATCTTCCAGGCTTTCCTGTATGGAGGCAATACTGTTCAGGATGGGCTTCATTTTGTTCCTTGCCTCCTGGTCTTTAACAAATTCTTCCTTGTCAATATAAAAGGGAATCAACTCCGGTCTCTGCTTCATATATCCATCAATTTTAACGATCCAGTTTTCAGTACGGTTATTGATGCGGCCATACTGCTGACGCTCTTCCGGGCTTAGGTTAATCACTTTTCCTTTAATGAGTTCCTGAATTCCTTCTAAATGCTGGTTGATCTGATCAACTTCTTCCTGGGTAAACCCCACGGAAATAAGATTTTTAAGTGACATAAATTAAATTTTGAATGGATTAAAAGAATGAATTATTATATGGGAGGTAAAACTAATACCTTCAGTTCAAAAAACAAAGCATCGAAATGGATAGCATGCCTGTTAAAACGGATTACTGGCTGTAAGTTTCACTAACCGTTATAAAGGAATGTTTAGGTTTAAAAACATTGATTGCTTATGATAATCTTTCCCTCTATTTCGGAATGTACCTTAATAAACCCTCCCAATAGCAACAAATCCTGACAGCGATTATGATGCTGTCAGGATTTTCTTTGTCACAAACATTAAACTTTAAACCTTAAACCTTGAACATTAAACTATTCGTATTCATCGATTATACCGCCTGTCAACCTTAACAGGGTGTTGTAACTCTGTATTACATTGAAAATCGCTCTTTGATAATTGTAGGCGGCATCCTGGTAAATTTGCTGGACGTCACGGAAATTAAACGAGTTTATGGCGCCACTTTGGAACTTTTCTTTTGACAATTGCAGATTTAGCTCTGCAGAATTAAGGTTTTCCTTTGCTACATTAAGCAGTTGCTTACGGACATTATACAATTCATACTCTTGTGCCAGTTGATTTCTCAAGTCCTGTTTCATTTCTTCCGTCTCAATTTGCGAAATTTCCTGTTCAAGCCTGGCAGCCTCAAGAGCTCGTTTTCGCTGATTTCCGTTAAATATGGTATAAGAAAGCGACAGACTAACAGAAGTATTCGCCCCTGAAGTGCTCCGATTCATCTGTGTCATATTTTCATACTCGGTTTCTGATTCTGAATATCCTCCTGAGGCCTTAAGCGAAAGGGAAGGGTAATAAGCACTCTTAGCTGATTTCACATCAAGTTTGGAAAGCTCCAGGTTCAGGTATTGATTTCGCAGATTCTTGTTGTTTTCCAGCATTTTATCCCGAAGATCTGAAAGTTGAAAATCGGTTGTGTCTGGTTCAAAACTCGATGTAAACCGATAGGTTTGCTCCATATCAGCAGCCATGTGGTAATTCAACTCCCTTACAGCATTATTGTAGGAGGATTTAGCAGAAAGATAATCAGAACTGTCTTTTAAAAATGCATTTTTGGCCTGCAACAAATCATAAGTTCTGGAACTCCCAATTTCTTTCTGCTCCTGGGCTCTCTGGTACCGATCTTTAGAAAGTTCCATATTATTGCGGGCTATATCGACCTGTTCATCTGCCAGCAGAATATTATAATAGCTGAGGATAACATTATAAATGGTATTTTCAATAACCAACGAAACATTTCCCTCGGAAAGTTTTTCCAGTTCCTCGAGCCTGTCTTTTTGAATATGCACACTGAAACCTCTGAACAGGGTTTGTTGCAACTCAACAGTTCCATTGAGGTTTTGAGAATTATAATTGTCTTCATCATTATAATTCTCTGAAGTGCTTCCACTTCCTACAAACTGAACTGTAGGTAAAGCTCCGGCGTTACCCCACGAATTATTCATTTCTGATATTTCCTGGTTCTTCTTTTGAGTTATAATTCCGTAATTATTGCTTAAAGCTTTTTCAATAGCATCTTCCAGAGAGAGTTTTTCCGTTTCCTGCGCAGAAACACTTAACGTAATTATGACAAAAACCAATCCTAATAAAGTTCGCATATTTATATCAATTTAATATTATTTATTTTTTTCTCGTTGTTCTTCTTCCTGAAGCGCCTTTTCCAGACGTTTATCAATCTGATGATTAATCACAGCAGCTTCCACAGATTCAGGTGTTATCTCCTTATTACCGAATAATTTTTTCAGTTTCACCTGAACTCTGTTGAACAGGACAATTTGGATGGGAAGGGTTAACAAAATAAAGATACTGCCGAACAAAATACCATAAGCTACAGATATAGCCATAGGAATTAGAAACTGTGCATCCGGACTGCTTTCCAGAATCAAAGGCATCAAGCCGGCTGTAGTAGTTACAGTTGTCAAAAATAACGGGCGGAAACGTGAACGTGCCGCTTCCAGAGCTGCAGCAACCACTTTATACCCTTCCACAAGAGCGCTGTTATATTTTGACATGAACACCACAGAATCATTTATAATGGTTCCGGTAAGCGCAATCAAACCCCAGAGACTTAACATCGATACTGATTCTCCGTGGATGGCATGTCCCCAGATGGCTCCCATAAAGCCAAGCGGAATAGTTAACAGGATAATCATCCCTTGTCTGAACGATTTAAAATAAAACATGATAATTAAGACAATAACCAGGAAAGCCACCCCAAAATATTTTACCATACTCTGGGTCTGCTCCTGCGTATCTTTCTTCTGCCCCTGGTACTGATAACTCAGCTCCGGATGTTTTTCCAATATATCAGAAAGAACGTTAGATTCAATATAATTGAGAATTGGCGGAACAGCCTGGGTTTTATCTTTGAGATAGGCATCAACGCGTATCTCACGTTTTCCATTATACCCATTTATAGTACTTAAGCTACGCGCTTTAGAGAGCTCAGCAACTGTGGTCAGGGGATATTCTCCTGCCGGGGTCTGAATCATCATGCGTTCAAGCTGCCCCATAGTTTTACGATTTGAACGCGGATAGCGAACATAAAACCAGATTTCATCTTTTCCTTTCTGTATTCGCTGAGCCAAAGCCCCGTAAAAGCTTTTACGGACTTCATTCATTAAAGACGCCTGGGTCAAACCAAGGGTATAGGCTTCCGGTTTAAGTTTCAACCGGATTTCCTGGCTACCCAATTGACTATTATTGGTTATATTGAAAAGAGCATCCATTTGAGACAAGCTATCTTCTAATTCCTGCTGGGCTTTTTTAAGCTTATCCATATCATACCCCAGTAAACTTATGGATACAGGCGCTCCAAAACGACTTGATGCACCAATTGCAAATTTATAAGCAGCCGGTATCTTTCCAATCTTCTCATCCAGGGCTCGCTTAATAGTCTGATCAGATACTTTTTTATCTTCCAGGGGATAAAGAAATACTCGTATCATTCCTGCATGTGTGCCAGATTCAGAGCCATTAAAAGAGGTACCTAAATTTACTGAAGAGGTGCGGACATAACCGGTGGAATCATCATATTTTTCCATCAATTCCTGGTTAACCTCATAAAGTTGTTTTTCAATTTCGAACAGTTTTTTCTTTGTGACTTCCCTGTTCACACCAGGCTTAAGCGCCAAATCTATAGTAAACATATCCGAAGGTTGCGGCGGAAAGAAAGTGAAAGGCAGCTTACCACTCATCAATAATCCGGCTGTAAAGATTATGAAGGCAGTTACGATCGACAACATAAATCCCTTATGATTCATTATCCTCCGCAACAGAGGGAAATAAAGCCGATCGCGAAGCAAGTGAATTGCTTTTGTCGTAAAGCGGCTAGCTTTTGTCTTTTTCCCTGAAGAATTAAGAACACGAGGATTACCCACATGGCCGGGTAATACAAATACGCCTTCAATAAGCGAAAATAACAGGGAAAAAACAACCACAAATGCCATCGCATAAAGAATCTCCATGTTTCCTTCAATAAAGAAAAGTGGTACAAATGCAATCATGGTGGTGGTAATTGAAGTAAATACAGCAGGTAATACTTCAACTGAACCGTCAATTGCTGCCAGTCGTGGTGATTTTCCCCGTTCAAAGTGAGTAAAAATGTTTTCACCGATAACAATACCATCATCAACAAGAATTCCGATAATGAGGATCATACCCACAAGAGAAATAACATTAATGGACAGGCCATACAGGGCAGCAACAATAAACATCCCGAGGAATGAAGCCGGGATCCCCCAGGCCACCCAGAGTGAAAGTCTGAAATTGAGCAGCAATGACAACATCAGAATTACCAGAAGTACACCCATAACGCCATTACTAATTAAAATTGAAAGTGTGGACTGAATATTTTCATTAAAATCATGCAATACCTTTATCTCGTACTGATCATGCTTCTGGTTGAATTCATCAATGTATGTATGCACATTTTCGGAAATCTCCTCCAAATCCTCGGTTTTTAACTTCTGAATGAATATTGTAGCGGTAGATTCCCCCTTCACAAAACTCTCACTCGGGTCTTCCTGGTACTGCAAATCTACCTTGGCTACATCTCCTATTCTGATCAGCCGTCCATTGCGGTTGGTCTTAATTACAATTTCTTCAATTTGCTCCGGTTTAACGGTTCGCTGGCGGCTTACTATCTTAATTTGTTCCCGCGGATTCCGTATGGTTCCGCCATGAATGTCCATATTATTGCTCTGTATGGCATTCTGAATATCAGTAAGGGATAAATTATATCTACGCAACTGGGTTTCATCAATGGTTACTGCCATTTCAATGCGGCTTGAGGGCAAACCGTAAATACCCACCTGTGAAATTTCATCTTTGGCAAGCAATTCATCTTCTACACGATTGGCAATATCGTTTATGGCCATGCGATCATCAGACCTGGAAACCAGGGAAAGGAAAGCAGCAGGCGAGGTAGACCTGCGTTTGGAAACAATCGGTTTCTCTGCATCCCTGGGAAAGTTAGATATTCCATCAACTGCATTTTTTACGTCAATTAAAAGTTCGTCAATGTCATATCCAAATTCGGCATTAATGGTAACCCGCGAAACATTCTCCATCGACTGGGAGTTAAACTCTTTTATCCCCGGAATTCCGCGAATGGCATTTTCAATCAACGTGGTTACTCCTTCGTCCATTTCCTGGGGAGTAGCTCCGGGATAACTAACCATCACATTGATGGTGTTTGTTTCAACGATTGGAAACGAATTTTTCTTCAGGCTCATGTAAGAGATCGACCCCAGAATTAACAGGATAGCCACAACCATTTTCCCGTAGAACGGGTACTCAACAAATATTTTTACAAGACGCTTCATAGTTTTTTAGATTTTAGGTTTTAGATGATAGATGGTAGATGTTTGATGTTCGATGTTTTCATACCATTTATTTATCATCTTGTCCTTATTTCCTGTCCTTCCTCTACATCCACCAGTGATTCGGTTACCACAAGCATACTGTCTTTCAGACCTGATATCACAGCGTGATCAGACATTTTTCTTATCACATTGATTGTATGCTTCTGAAGTTTTCGATTTTCGACAACAAAAACTTCTTTGCCACCAATTAAAGCTTCTCTGGGGATGGTATATCCTCTTATTTCCTTTGAAATGTCAAATGTTGCTTCCACAAACTCACCCACTTTAAAACTCCGTTTGCGATCCGGATAGTAACGAATGTAAACATTAACCGACTGGGTGGAAGGATCAAGGAAGTCAGCAATCCTGGTCACCTTACCTTCCCGAACAATTCCGTTATTACCAGTGAGTTGCACCTTTTCTCCAGGTTTAACCCAACGGGAATCTTCCGGAGGAACCGGCACAACCACTTCCAACCTGTCTGTACGAACAATAGAAGCCAATGCAGCACCGGGATTCGCAATCGCTCCCACCTGCTGATTTACTTTCTGGAAGGCTCCGTTAAAAGGAGCATAGATATTATATTTACTTAAATTAATTTCCTGCTGTTGAAGTGAATAGTACTCGGGAAGCACTCCCTGAGCAGATAAAAAGACCTGCTCCTGCTCAGAGTTAATTTCCGGCAAGGAAGGCAATTTTCCTCTTACATCTATATCATTAAAAAATTGCTTCCATTTTTGATATTCATCTGGAAAATCAACTTTCAAATCCGGCAAAATGACAGAAAGCGTCCGCAGAAAACTGCTTTTTGCTGAAATCATTGCAGCACGGGCATCTTCTTTATAGATACGAATCAGCAAATCACCTTTCTGAAAACTTTCCCCTTCTTTAAAAGGTACTTCACCCTTCATAATTCGGCCGTTTACTTCTGCAGAAAGTGATACTGTCTCATAAGACTGAATGCGCCCTTTGTATTCCATAGAAGGATGAACCACTTCTGTCTCAACCGTATCAGTCTTCACATAGAGCAAATTCTGATCATTCATATTTTTTTTCGGTTCGGGTTGATTCCGATTAAAAAAACCTGTTAAAATTACAGCAAGGGCTAACACCGCCAAACTGCCAATAAAATAAAAGATTTTGCTTCGTTTCATAATATAAGTTTTTAGTTTTATTTCATTCTTCAAATAATTTTGTGGCAAGAATAAAGCGATTATTACAACAAGCAAAAAATATTAAACCAAACATCCTATCTCCTGTACCAAAACAAGATTGGTTTAAATCAAACATTTAATTAATCAAATTGGTCGTTTGGTTTAGCGAAACACTCCATTCGTTCAATTTCTTTTACGGCATTTGCTTTTTTGGCTATTTTTGTCTCAAATTTTGTATATGAATAAAAAGACAAAAGTAACTCCCTTACTAACCAAAATACTGACTATACTGGCCATATCATTTTTGATTGCATTACCGGCCAGCAATGTGTATCCCCTTGTGATTGCTTTATTACTCGGCGGAATTACAGGTTTACTAATCATCTTACTGTTCATGTTTAATGAATATTTTCTCATTCCCCGATACTTCTTTCTTAGAAGTCGAGTAAAGTTCATCCTTCTGAATGCTTTATTTTTGATCCTGTTGTCCGTTATGCACTATCTCCTGGATGATTTACTCATCCAACCCCACAATATATATGAAGAACACACTTCTCCACCTGTCATTTTCCGGATTATTCGGTCCATGTTTCTTTTTCTGATGGCCAACTTTATCAGCATTACTCTTTACTTATCAAACACAGTAAAGAACCTTGCCATACGCGAGAAAAACCTTAAGGAAGAAAAACTGGGAACAGAACTAAAGCTTTTAAAGGCACAAATCAATCCCCATTTTATATTTAATGCACTGAACAACATCTATTCACTAACATACAGTCGCTCAGAAAAAGCGCCCGAGAGCGTTCTGAAATTATCCGAAATGCTCCGCTATGTTTTTTATGACTGCAGCAAAGACACCGTAAAACTAAAGGATGAAATTGGTTATATTGAGAATTTTATATCATTTCAACAAATGAAATCAGCGCACCAGCAAACAATTACATTTGACTATTCCAATGCATATCCGAATTACTCCATTTCACCTATGCTATTCATACCATTTATTGAAAATGCCTTCAAGTACAGCAAGATTGAAGAGTTCCCGGAAGCTTTTGTCGAGATTTATTTATCAACCAATAATGAAAAAGTTTATTTTCAGATAAAAAACACAGTACCTGAAACAGGAAAACCAATTCCCGGCAAAGGGCTCGGAATAAATAATGTCCGCCAGCGTTTGGAAGTTCTGTATCCGGGGAAATACACTTTGAAAATAGATGAAAAAGATTTTATCTTTACTGTAACCTTGCAAATTCAAAAGAAATGAATATACGTTGTGCAATCATAGACGACGAATACCTGGCACGGCAATACATGAAAGATTATGTGAGAAAAATTCCGTACCTGGAGCTTATAGGTGACTTCAACTCTCCAATGAAGGTTATGGAGGAATTGCAGGCAGGTAAGATAGATTTGCTTCTGCTGGACATTCAAATGCCAGACATTTCAGGACTTGAATTTTTGAGAAGCCTGGAAAACAGGCCCTATGTGATTTTAACAACAGCTTATGAAGAATATGCGTTGGAAGGTTATGAATTGGAAGTGACCGATTACCTGCTCAAACCCTTTTCTTTTGACCGCTTTCTAAAGGCAACCAACAAAGTCTACAACGCCATTCAGGAAAAAACACACAAACCAGAACAAACGGAAAAACAGCAACAACAGGAAACCCAAGCCGATTTCAAAGACAATTACATTATTATCCGGGCAGACAGGAAATTGTACAAAATTAACTACGAAGACCTAATATACATTGAAGGACAGAAAGCTTACGTCACCTTCCATTCTGAAAATAAGAAACGCATCACAGCGCTGGCTTCTCTTAAAAACCTGGAAGAAAAGCTACCATCCGATCGGTTTATACGAATTCACAAATCCTACATTGTCTCAATAAAAAAAATTGATGCTTTGGAGGGTAACCAATTGGAAGTAGCCGGTGAAAAATTCCCGGTTGGCAAAAACTATCATCATGAAGTGGCTAAACTATTTAATTTGGATGAATAATATTTTTCACAGTTAAGTGATTTTTTTACTTGAACATTCAGGTTAATTCTGTGTTATACACTCACTATCACTCATTTTGTGAAATTATGGCAGATTTGATCCATATTGTATATGTGAGTTTTTCTTCTATATCCCTTACTGAAAAAGAGATTATCGACCTATTGACAGAAGTAAGGAAGAAAAATAAGGAGCAGAATGTCACCGGTTTACTGCTATACAACAACGAATCGTTCATCCAGGTGATTGAAGGGTCGAAAAAAACAATCCACGCGCTTTTTGAGAAAATTAAACAGGACAATCGCCATGAAAATGTGGTAAAACTGTTAGAGGAACCTATCAAAAAAAGAGCATTTCCTGACTGGTCGATGGGATTTAGGCAAATAACAAGCAAGCAAACTGCCAGGATACCCGGATTTTCCAGTTTTATGTTTGCTGAAACATCAGAAACGGCAATACAAAAGAGTACACAACAGGTGATCTATTTACTGAACCAATTTAAGGTTCATACATAAGAGTTGAATGTAGT
>CAYFRV010000103.1:0-8970 GCA_964345495.1 uncultured Bacteroidales bacterium
TTAATAAATACCGGGAGGATTTGGCAATGAGTAATTTGCGTAATGGGTTTGGAGCAGGAAGTATGGGTTTATTCGGAACTGGTGAGAGAGATGCGACTTACAAGCTAAAACTCGATTCTATTGAATTTTGCAACACAGCGATAATTGAACCCATCCTGCGGGTAAACAGAACCTCTTCGAAGATAGGAACCAAAATCCTGGATTATGGCTCAATAATCCTGGATTACAAAAACCAACAGTTATTTTTCGATTCAGAGGATGAAACAATGACTTTTAGAACTCTAACCGAATCAGAGTTTGGGTTTATGCCGGTTATAAAGGATGATAAATTTCAAATTGGTGTTGTTTGGGAAAATTCATTAGCTGATAGCCTTGGGTTGGAACCCGGTTACGAGATATTGAGAATCAATCAATATAATTTTGCCAGCTCAATAGAACAATCCTTTTGCGAAGTTTTTATAAATGAACCATTAAAAGCTGTTGATACTTTGAATATTTCTTATAAAAATGCAGAAGAAGAAAGAAAATTTATTCAGTTGATACGGAAAAAATGATCCGGCAAACTTTCTCTGAAAGTTTTATTCTGCGACAAGATCAAAACTGAATTGATATGGTAAAGAAACATTATATTTTTTCCTGATGGCATTTTTAAGGTTACTTATTGTAATGTATTGGTAGTTATTGTTTTATTTTGACTTGGTTGGGTAAATTTGTAAATTTGTATTGTCTCCGAAAAATTATAGAAGAAGAATAGGCATTTCCTACAGATTTCTTTTCTTCTTACATATTTTTATCCAATGGAATATTGATGCTTGAGATTTTTATTATAATCGGATTGTTACTTTATATTGCCTTTATTCATTATCAGTCTGGAAGGCAAAAGAAAAATGTGAATCCCATTGGAAAAACAGAAGATAAAAACCAAATTCATTATAGTCAATATGATGATGTAAACTCAAATTATTGGTCTCATAACGTAAATAACAAAGATTCAGCTAATCCTGCCGGGCGTGAAGATTTCTTTAGTGAAGAAGCCCTGGAATTTATTTTTGACAGGCCCAATTCGAAGCTTTTCCTGCATTATACAAGTGAGCAATCGGTTGCGAATAAGATTCTCTCCGAAGGATTTAAATTTGCCACATCTTTTTACAAAACTACTGAGGAAGTATATTACGATTTAACTGATCTAATTTATAAGCATAATAAGATGAAGGCTTATGGCAGATTTGTTATCGTTATATGCATTGATAAAACCCTTTATAATAATTTTCTTAAAGAAATACAGAAGTTCTCATCTTATGAAATATTTGTTGAACAAATTTTAACGGAAACTCCCTCATACTTAAATGAAGAAGGTGATGAAATTTACCAGCTTCATCCTAAATTTATAAAAGGATGTATAGATTATAAATCCGGCAAGATTATTAAAAATCCTGATTTTGCCCCTTCCTATGATTCTAAGGCCTTTAAAGAAAACCTTAAGAAATTTGATGTTTAGTTAAACCAGCCACACCGGATAGATTTATCTGATAGCCTGGCAATAAAAAAGTCAGAAAAAATTTAGCAGGGTATCATAAAAATATTTATTTTTGAACGACCGTTCAACCAAAAAAATGATCATTATTTCAAAGATATTATGTCACCAAGGACTAAAAAACAGTACAAAGCAATAAGGGAAGAGAAGAAAGCTCAAATACGGGAAGCTGCGTTAGAGCTTTTTGCCACGGAAGGTTATCATGGCGCATCGATTAGTAAAATAGCGAAGAAAGCTGGAATATCAAAGGGATTGCTATACAATTATTTCGATAGCAAAGAAGATGTTATACGTAACATTATTGAGAATGGCATTGATAGGATGGTCGAAAGTCTGGATATGAACAAGGACGGTGTTTTGGAGAGTCATGAGCTGGAATATTACATTCATGATATTTTTGATAAGTTGAAGGAGAATCCTGAATTCTGGAAACTGTATTTTAGTATCTCTCTTCAGCCTGTTATTTATGATTTGGTAAAAGAAAAGATCACTGAACTGTTAACCCCGCTTTATCAAATGGCTATAAACTATTTTGACAGACAGGGTTTAGACGACCCGCAAACGGAAACAATGATTTTTGCTGCTCTACTGGATGGAATAGGGTTTCATTTTATTATGGATCCCAAAAACTATCCAATAGACAAGGTAAAACAAACTTTAATAAACAGATACGTAAACTTTTCAAAAATAAATTAAAATGAGACGTTTTCAATTTTTTGTAATCACATGTATTGGCTTCTTATTGTTTTTGCCGGTTATGGCCTCAGGCCAAAATTTATCTGCGAAAGAAATAATGGAGGAGGCAGAAAGCCAGTGGCAAGGAGAAGAATCGAGTATCAGTAAGATGACCATGAAGATAATCCGCCCGACCTGGGAGCGAACAGTAGAAATGAAGAACTGGATTAAAGGCAGAAAATATTCGCTCACTTTGGTTACTGCACCTGCCAATGAAAAAGGCCAAACTTTCCTGAAGCGGGGGAATGATATGTGGCATTGGATGCCTTCTATAGGTCGCTTAATAAAATTGCCACCTTCAATGATGTCTGAAGGTTGGATGGGCTCAGATTATACCAATGATGATATTTTGAAGGAGTCTTCTATTGTTGTGGATTATCAACACACAAAAATTGGAGAAGAAGAAATTAACGGTCATCTCTGTCATAAGATTGAGTTAATTCCTAAGGAAGATGCTGCTGTTGTTTGGGGGAAAGTGATCAAATGGATTACAAAGGAACATTTTTTACAGTTAAAATCGGAATATTATGACGAGGATGGTGATCTGATCAGAACTGAACTTGGTTCGGATATTCAAACAATGGACGGAAGGAAGATTCCTGCAAAAATTGAAGTAATCCCTGAAGATGAAAAAGACCAAAAAACCGTAGTTATAATGAATGATATTAAATTCAACCGGGATATTCCGGATGGCTTTTTCTCTCAACAAAATATGAAACGTGTCAGACCTTAATAAAACGTAATTCAAAAAATGAATGAATACTTAAAATTAGCATGGCGTAATATTTGGCGGAATAAGCGCCGAACCATTATTACTGCGGCTTCTATCTTTTTTGCTATCTTTTTTGCTCTGATAATGCGGGGTTTTCAATTGGGGAGTTATAGCAATATGATAGACAACGCAGTGAAATTATATTCAGGTCATATCCAGGTTCATGCGGATGGCTATAGCGATAACCGTTCCATTAACAATACATTAGAGATGAATGATGAATTAATGGAAACGTTAAAGTCTAATGAAAATATTAAACGTGTTGTTCCGCGTTTAGAATCTTTCGCCCTGGGTTCTTCCGGTCCGAAAACTAAAGGAGTGCTTGTTATGGGTGTGGATCCGCAGAAGCAGGATAAGATGTCGAAGCTTTCTGAAAAAATCATTGAAGGGAGTTATTTTGAAGCCGGCGAACCTTCAGCCATAATAGGGAAAAAATTATCTGAATATTTGCAATTAGGGGTTAATGATACTCTTGTGTTGTTGAGTCAGGGTTATCACGGAACAACTGCAGCAGGGAAGTATCGGATTAAGGGAATTGTTAAAATTCCTAAACCCGATTTGGATAATAAAATGGTTTATTTGCCTTTGTCAACCAGCCAGCAGATGTACAACGCATTTGACCGGCTGACTACACTTTCACTCAATCTTTATGATAATGACCAGCTGGATGAAACTGTTGCTCAACTGGAAAATGATTTGTCGTCAGAAAATTATGAAGTTAGATCGTGGCGGGAGATTATGCCTGAACTTGTTCAGCAGATCGAATCCGATAATGCCAGCGGATGGTTGATGCTGCTTATTTTATATCTTATCATTCTTTTTGGTGTTTTTGGCACTGTAATGATGATGGTCGCAGAACGGAAGAGGGAGTTTGGAGTGATGATAGCTGTCGGGATGCATAAGTTCAAACTGGCTATTATTGTCACGCTTGAAATGATGTTTATTGGATTACTTGGTCTACTAGCCGGGATCGTTGGAAGTCTCCCGTTAATCTATTATCTCCATGTTAATCCGATCCGCTTGACTGGCGATTTAGCCCAAAGCATAGAATCCTATGGTCTGGAACCTGTTATGCCTTTAGCCTGGCAAGCAGATTATTATGGAAATCAAACTATTATTGTTGCAGTTATTGTGTTTATTGCTGTGCTGTATCCAATTTATAGCATAACAAGAATTCAGGCTGTGAATGCGATTCGTGGTTAAATTATCAATTTAAAAAAAGTTAAAATATGATCTTTTCAATATCATGGAAAAATATATGGCGAAGCCGGTTGCGAAGTCTAATCGTAATGTCTGCAGTTGCCATTGGGATGATTGGGGGTATTTTTACTTCTGCAGTTTTTAAAGGAATGTCTGAGAAGCGTACAGAAGAGGCAATCAAATATGAAGTTTCACATCTACAGATTCATCATCCCGAATTTTTTGAAAATGAGGATATAAACTATACCATACCAAACACACAAAATGTATTGGATTCACTTAAAAATTATGATGAGGTACAATCTGTGAGCAACCGCCTTGAAATCCCGGTGATGATCAAATCGTCCACTACAGGGACAGGAGTAAAATTACTGGGAATTGATCCGGATCATGAAAAAGAGGTGACAGCAATTTATGAATCTGTCTATGATAGCGCTCAGGTTGCAGAGAAGCTTAATATCAGTGCTGAACGGATAGACGATTTTGTTAATGACAGCTGCGGAAGTTATTTTAAACCCGAAACCCGCTATAAGCAAATTCTTATTGGAGAAAAGCTTGCCGAACAATTAAAAGTTGATGTAAAATCAAAAGTTGTTGTTAACCTTCAAACTGCGGGAGGCGAGTTAACCGGAGGCGTTTTCCGGGTTGTGGGAATCTATCGGATTACCAACGCTCAATTTGAAAACTCTATGGCATTTGTAAAACGGGAGGATTTGAGTGCTCTGACTGGTTTAAACGGTACTGATGCCCACGAAATAGCTATAAGACTGAAAGATGGCAGTAATCTGCAATCTGTAGTTGATCGAATTCAGGCTCAGTTTCCTAACGTAGAAGTGATGTCATGGAAAGAAATCCAGCCTGAACTTGGAATGATTACGGAATGGATGAATGTTATGCTCTATATTATTATGGTAATTATTTTGTTAGCACTGGGATTTGGAATTGTCAACACAATGCTTATGGTTGTAATGGAACGTGTAAAAGAGCTTGGGATGTTAATGGCGATTGGTATGAATAAGGCAAAAGTCTTTTCAATGATCATGGTAGAAACGATTTTGTTGTCTTTAACAGGCGGTTTGATAGGAATGGGAATTGTTGCACTGCTAATCAGTTATTTCGGAAATGCAGGAATCAATCTTAAATTGTTTTCAGAAGGGTTTGAGGCACTTGGTTACAGCGCAGTGCTTTACCCACAAATAGGAGTAGCCTTTTACTTTACCATTACACTATTGATTATTTTAACCGCTATTGTGGCTTCTATATACCCTGCTGTGAAAGCATTGAAGCTAAATCCGGCAGAAGCTTTGCGAATTGAAATTTAGTTGAATTTTAACTCAAAAAACCTAAAAGATGAAAATATTAGATATTAAAGATGTGCATAAAATCTATGAAGAAACAGCTGTAAAAGTTCATGCTGTAAATGGCGTTAATCTGCAGTTTGAAAAAGGTGAATTTGCCGCCATTGTTGGCCCTTCGGGAAGTGGCAAAACCACGCTCCTTAATATGATTGGAGGTCTCGATCAGCCAACCTCCGGCGAAATAATTATTGATAAAACAAATATACGAGAATTGAAATCTTCGCAACTGATAGATTTCAGGAAGGATAACATCGGTTTTGTTTTTCAGGCTTATAATCTAATTCCGGTTTTGACAGCAAAAGAGAACGTGGAATTTATTATGCATCTTCAGGGTCGCCCTAAGAAAGAAAGAGAGAATAGAGCCAGGGAATTGCTTGAAGCTGTGGGATTGGCAGATAGAATAGATGCCCGTCCTTCCAGGTTATCAGGAGGCCAGCAGCAGAGAGTTGCCGTGGCAAGAGCTCTTGCTTCTAAACCTAAATTTGTTTTGGCTGATGAACCAACTGCCAATCTTGATTCAAAATCAACCGAAACACTGCTTGATATTATGGAGAAATTAAATAGAGAAGAAGGAATGACCTTTATTTTTTCAACCCACGATAATAGAGTGGTAAAAAAGGCCAGAAGGGTAATAACCATAGAAGACGGAAAGGTGAAATCTGATGAAGAACAATAATTGACTAAATTTTTAATTGATTGATTATGAGAAAGGTTCTCACATTAATTTTGGTTTTGTTCCTTGTCGAAAACACGTATTCGCAACTGTCTGAAGACAAGAGTGATATATCTTTGAATGGATACGTCAAATATATGAATACGGTTATGGATTTGCCGGAAGAAATGAATGCATTGCTTGGACAGCCTAAAGGTGGCTGGGTGAATGAAAGTATGTTTCATAACCGTTTAAATTTCAGGTGGTATATTTCTAATTCACTGACCTTTGCTGCAGAAGCCCGGAACCGGTTAATATATGGAGATATGGTGGAGAGTTTAAGTGGCTACGGGGATATGATCAATGATGATTTTGGTTATTTAAATGGATTGACGAATAATGTTGTCGAAAATGATGCCTATTTGTTAAATACTTCTGTTGATCGGCTTTGGATCAATTACAGAAAAGGTAAATTTGAAGCAAAGATAGGTCGCCAGCGGATAAATTGGGGACAGGCTTATGTATGGAATCCAAATGATATTTTTAATGCCTACTCTTTTTTCGATTTCGATTATGAGGAAAAACCCGGAAGTGATGCAATACGCCTTCAGTATTTCCCGGATTTTACATCAACCGCTGAATTGGCGATAAAAGTAGATAGCGAAGAACGGATCACGGCTGCAGGGTACTATCGTTTTTCTAACTGGGGGTACGATTTTCAGTTTTTGGGAGGCGTTTTAAATGATGATGAATACGTGGCCGGAGCAGGTTGGTCGGGAAATATAGAAGATGCAGGATTCAATGGTGAAATCACCTATATTCAGCCTGTTGAAAGCAAACAGGATAATTCGGGGATTTTGTTGTCTTCAGTTTCAGTAAACTATATGTTCAATAATTCCTTGTATTTGATGACAGAGGGATATTATAACGGGAATTATAAAAATATGGAAATTAACAGGTTTTCCGGTTTCTATTTTCAGGATTTATCGGTAAAAACCCTTTCTTTTAGTGAATTCAGCTGGTTTGCTCAGGCTTCCTACCCTGTTCATCCGTTGCTTGATGGGACAGTTGCTCTTATGTATTATCCGGATATTGATGGATATTTTATTAATCCCTCATTAAAATATTCGTTAACAGATAATGTCCAACTTTCCATGCATAGCCAGATATTTCAGGGAAAATTTGGAGGTAGTAAGAAAGAAAATATAAATTTCTTATTTTTCCGGTTTAAATGGAGTTTTTAATTATGATGCATTGGGATAAACTTTTATCAGCAAAAAGATTTGGTCTGGAGGACAGAAGTATTGCTTCTTCTGCAGATGCTCGCTCACAGTTTCAAAGAGATTTTGATCGTGTTATTTTTTCACCACCTTTCCGGCGTTTGCAAAACAAAACCCAGGTCTTTCCACTTCCCGGGAGTGTTTTTGTTCACAACAGATTAACTCACAGTCTGGAGGTCGCTAGTGTAGGCCGGTCTATAGCCAACATAATTGGTCTTAATCTTCTTGAAAAAGAACAAATTTCTGATAATGAATTATTTAATGAATTGGGTTCTATCGTTTCTGCTGCATGTCTTTGTCATGACATGGGTAATCCACCTTTTGGTCATGCAGGCGAAGATGCTATTTCTAAATATTTTGTAGAAGGGAAGGGTAAATACTTAAAAGATTTGGTTAGTAAAACTGAATGGAATGATCTGATTCACTTTGAAGGAAATGCCAATGCGTTGAGATTATTGACACATCAATTCCGGGGTAGAAGAGAAGGAGGGTATGCATTGACTTATTCGACCCTTGCTTCTCTTATTAAATATCCTTTTGGTTCTGAGTTTAAACAGAAAAAATACGGGTTTTTCCAAACAGAGAGAACGGCTTTTCAAACTATTGCTGAGGAACTCGGACTTGCTAAGATTTCTGAAGAGCCTTTTAAATATGCACGTCATCCTTTAGTTTACATTGTTGAAGCTGCTGATGATATTTGTTATGAAATTATGGATATAGAGGATGCGCATAAGTTAAAAATCCTGGATACTGCGAAAACTTATGAGCTGTTAATTAATTTTTTCGATAAAGAAGAAGATTCTGATTTTTTAGAAAATAAGGAGAAAATTTTTAACGAAGTTACGGATATTAACGAGCAGATCGCATATTTGAGGGCTTCTGTAATCAATAAACTTGTGAATAAAGCAGCTCAAACATTTATGCATAACTATGAAAGCATAATGGAAGGAAGCTTCAATTCTACTTTGTTAGACAATTTGGATGGCACTTCAAGGGAAGCTTTCGATATTTGTAAAGAATTAGCAATTAAGCAGATCTATAATGATCCTTCCGTTGTAAAAATTGAATTGTCCGGCTTTAATGTATTAGGAACATTATTAGATGAGTTTATTTATGCAGTATTGAATCCGGATTATAACTATTCTAAAAAATTATTGTCCATAATTCCCAATCAGTTTGAAACTCAATCAAAGAATTACTATGAAAAGATCAGGTCTGTAATCGATTTTATATCAGGAATGACAGATCTTTACGCAATGGACTTATATAAAGATATTAAAGGAATACGGATATAGGTAGGCAAATTCAGAAGTAGAGGTAAATTTTAAAATTGCCATCAGTTTTTTATAAGTAAGCTTTTGGCTTTTAGCTATTGGCTGTTGGCAGAAATAGTAGTCGTCTAAACAACAAAACGCTTAAATATCTAAACAACAGAATGA
>CAYFRV010000104.1:0-6699 GCA_964345495.1 uncultured Bacteroidales bacterium
GATGCGCTAACCGGACTGCGCTACACCCCGCGGTACTCATTTTTAAAAGAGCTCTGCAAAGAAAAACATTGTTTTCTTATTTTCCAAACGTTTTTCAAAAAAATTTTTCCTGTGGACATAACATTCTTAATATAGTCTATTTCAACATTCTATTTACTTTTGTCTCGCTTCCGAACAATGACTGTTGGAATTTTCAACACACATACAATCTGAAAACAGTTAAAACATTATAAATCAGGAACATAATGGAATCGGCATACAAATTGATATAGTCATAATATATTAATAAAATTATTATCTTCATAAAAACGAGCAAAATATGAAACTCAACAATCTCAAAATCGCCCTAAGGAAACTGAAGAGAGAAAAACTTTACTCTGCCATTAACATTGCCGGCCTATCTGTTGCTCTGGCCAGTTGTATTATGATCTTTCTTTTTGTGCAGGAAGAGATGAAATATGACACCTTTCACAAGCATTCCAACCGCATTTACAGATTACTTGCCTGTAATGAGGACCAGTCCATTCGTGGGGCTATTCACCCTATGCCTTTACTGCCTGCTATAAACAGCGAATTACCGGAAGTTAAAAAAGCCGCAAGAATGATCCTATTTTATAAGAATAAGGTGATTAATACCAAAGAAAATCAATACCTAACAGACCTGATCTATACAGATTCGACCTTCTTTGATCTATTTAGCTTCAAATTAATTAAAGGGGATCCAAACAAAGCACTGGACGCTCCCATGTCTGCGGTATTGACAAAAAGTACCGCACAAAAAATGTTTGGAAATGAAAATCCGGTCGGTAAGGTGATTCACTTAGAAAACCAACATAATCTAACCATTACAGGCATCATGGAAGATTTTCCGGAACATTCTCATTTCGGGTCTGATATTGTCATTTCATTACCAAGCCTTAAAAATATAAATCCGGGAATGTCTAAAAGTTGGCATGCATCAAATTCAAACATCTATTTTCTCCTGAAATCTAATACAAATGTTGACAGATTGGAGAAAAAGATCAGCGAAGCACGCAACAGGGTTAAACCCAAAAAAATGCGCAAAATAAATTTTATGCTTCAGCCATTGGAGCGGGCATACTTGCACTCGTCGGATGTAAGATGGGACTATATTGAAAAAGGTAATTATAAGACAATCCGGGGACTTTCGATCATTGCCATGCTCGTTCTTCTGATTGCATGCTTCAACTACATGAACCTTTCCACAGCAAATTTTACCAGGGAAGCCCAAACAACAGCTATATGCAAAACACTGGGAGCAAAAAGAAAACACCTGTTAGCCAAATTCTATACCGAGTCGTTTATACTTAGTTTTCTGGCCGTATGGATGGCCATAATCATTACTGAACTATCGCTTCCAATGTTTGAAAATTTTACAGACAAAGAGCTTTCAGTGAACTTATTAAGCAACCCTATGCTTGTATTATCGGTCTTGGGGCTGCTTATTCTAACAATCCTGTTAGGCGGCACTTACCCTGCTTTATTTCTTTCAGGATTCAAACCGCTTAGGGCCATTAAAAAAATGCATCTCTTCAGCAACCCGGCGAAAGACAAACATGGCCTGTGGAGAAAGGGTTTTGTTGTTGTACAGTTTACAATAGCCACAGTACTGATCATTGCCACAATCGTTATTTTTAAGCAAATACAATTAATCACTGAAGAGAAACTCGGAATTGATGAAGAACAGGTGGTTGTCATTAATAATCCAAGGGATGAAAAAACACACCAGCGGTTTGATCTGTATACCGAACTAATTAGTGCCAATCCCGAGGTTATAAGCTGCGGGGGTAGTTTCAACACGCCGGGGGAGAGACTCAATAACCATCTGGATATTTATGAATATCGAAATAAGAATAACAACTTGCGCGCAGGAATGAATATAGTAACTCCGGAATATTTCAATGTTCTCAATGCTAATTTTAAATATGGGCGCAACTTTCGCAGTAAAAACCATTCAGATAGCTCCGAAATTATTATAAACGAACAGACTGTCAAAGAATTAAATTTAAAAAACCCGGTGGGTAAATTAGTACGACTTGGTAGTGAAGATGCAGACCCAAGAAAAATTGTCGGAGTTGTAAAAAATATTCAATATGCCCCCCTAAAAGAAAAGATGGGACCAACAGTATATTTTCCTGACCCCAGCAGCAAATTCAATATAGTGGTAAAATTAAAAAAAGGAAATACAATCAAAGCATTACAGCATCTCCGGGATAAATGGAATAATGTTTCTTCAGAATGGCCTTTCAGGTATGAATTTCTAAATCAGAAAATTGATAATGTCTATAAAACCGAAATAAAAACAATTACATTAATAAAGATTTTCACCTTCCTTTCAATTTTTCTTTCATGCCTCGGCATATTTGGCTTCGCAGGCTTTTCTATTAAAAGAAGGACAAAAGAAATTGGAATTCGTAAAGTAAATGGTGCAACAGTTTTTAATATAATCAGTCTTTTAAATAAAGATTTCATTAAGTGGGTGCTGATTGCTTGTGGAGTTGCTGCTCCAATCGCTTATTATGTAATGAAACAATGGTTACAAAACTATGCGTACAAAACAGAATTAAACTGGTGGCTATTTGCCCTGGCCGGGTTAATTACAATAGCCATAGCAGTATTAACCATAAGTTTGCAAAGTTGGCGGGCAGCAAGGCAAAATCCGGTCAATAGCCTTAGAGATGAATAACATAAAATGATTTAAATAAAAATATTTCGTAACTTGTATATTATAAAAACCTAAAAAAAAGAGCTTTATGAAGACCTTGCAGTATTTCTTAATTTTTCTGGTTACTATTCCAGGTATAATGAAGGCACAAGATCAAATTGACGCGGAGAAAATCATCCGGTCAATCAACAACGGCGAAGAGGTAACTTATGACAATGCCGTGATTAACGGAGATCTCGATTTTTCAAAACTTAATAACAAGAAACAAGTAAAAGAAGGAGGCTTATTTGATGGAGGAAACGAAAAATATGAATACTATGTGGATGTTCCAGTAAAATTCAACAATTGCCGCTTTGAAGGAGAACTAGTCGGTTACATCAGCGAGAGAGGGAGTAATGATCTGCATGTTGTTATGTTCAAAAAAGATGCAATATTCACGAATTGCACATTTGAGGATAAAGTACTCCTGAAATACACAGAATTTAGTAAGACCTCTGATTTTACCGGCTCTGAATTTGACGAAGGGGTATTGCTGAAATATGCAGAATTCAATAAAGAAGGCAAGTTTGCAAACACCAAATACAACAGGGAAGCCGACTTTAAGTATGCAGAATTCAAAGAAAAAGCAGATTTCAGCGAGTCCTATTTTAAAAGACTGGCATATTTCAAATATACAGAATTCGATGATGAAGTTGACTTTTCTTCTGCTGAGTTTGATGGAGACGCCAATTTTAAATACACAGAGCCATCGGAGTTTATCAGTTTTGCCGATGCAAAATTCAATGAGGAGGCAAATTTTAAATATACCGAATTTGACGATGGAGTGAGCTTTAAAAATGCTGTATTTAAAGATTATGCCAATTTTAAATACGCAAAACTCAGAAAGCCAGTAGACTTTGACAATGCAAGCTTTAACGGGAACATCAATTTTGAGGATACAAAGATTGAAGGAAAAGACATTACACAGCATCTATTGCAGAAGATGAGCGAATAAGTAAGCTTAAACCAACCATTATGATACAACTTAAATCCATTGAACGTTATTTCAAAACCAATTTTCAGCGTAGCTATGTATTAAGAGATATAAGCTTTAATGTTGAAGAAGGAGAATTCCTAACCATCATGGGGCCAAGTGGAGCCGGAAAATCAACACTTTTAAACATAATCGGTATGCTCGACCAGCCGAACAGTGGTGAGTATATTTTTATGGACCAACCAGTGCACGGCCTTAAGGAAAAACAAAGAACTCAATACCACCGAAATCTCATCGGTTTTATCTTCCAGGCCTATCATCTTATTGATGAGATGACGGTCTATGAAAATATTGAAACCCCGCTCCTATACAAAGGCATTAAAGGCGCTAAAAGAAAAAGCATGGTAGCTGACATTCTTGATCGTTTCAACATTGTTGCTAAAAAAGATTTGTTTCCCAACCAACTCTCCGGAGGTCAGCAACAGCTAGTCGGAATAGCCAGAGCCATTGTAGCTGAACCTAAAGTATTGCTGGCCGATGAACCTACTGGAAACCTCCATTCGGAGCAAGGTGAAGAAATCATGAACCTGCTTAGTCAACTAAACAAAAATGGAATGACCATTCTGCAGGTAACTCATTCTGAAAAGCAAGCAGAATACGGGCAGAGGATTATTAAATTAAAGGATGGTTTTATCAGAAGAGATATGCAGATAAAAGATAACATGGTTCAGCAAGAACAATAGGTATATTTATTCAGCAGAAGTTTAAGTAGTGATCCATTTTCAGAATGTACCTGCTTAAATTCAAACAAAAAATGCCGGCTCAAAGGCCGACATTCGTGCGGAGAGAGGGGGATTTGAACCCCCGGTACCCTGTTAAGGGCACGCCGGTTTAGCAAACCGGTGGATTAAGCCACTCTCCCATCTCTCCGAAAAGTGCTTTGCAAAAATATAAAATTGCTAAACAATCCCAAAATTATCTGAAAAATTATTAATAGAAAAAGAGACTGAAGCATATCTCCAGTCTCCTTTTGAATTGTTTATCAATACCTGCTATTCTTTATCGTCAGGTGGATTCTGATCGGTATCATATTGTGAGCTATCATCGCGATCTTGAGGTTTAGATATTGAATCCCTCATCTCAGTATCTGACTGTATGTTTTTCATCCGGTAATAATCCATTACTCCGATATTTCCATTTCTGAGAGCTTCCGATATAGCCTGAGGTACTTCCTTTTCTGCCTGAATAACAGCCGCACGAGCTTCCTGAGCTTTAGCTGTCATTTCCTGCTCTTCAGCTACTGCCATAGCTCTTCGCTCTTCAGCCTTAGCCTGTGCAATATTTTTATCAGCGTTAGCCTGGTCAATTTGCAGACCAGCACCCACGTTCTTACCAATATCCATGTCGGCAATATCAATTGAAAGAATCTCAAAAGCTGTTCCGCTGTCCAGACCTTTTTCAAGTACAACTCTTGAAATGCTGTCCGGGTTCTCCAGAACTGCTTTATGTGAGTCAGACGAGCCTATGGAAGAAACGATACCTTCACCAACTCGTGCCAATACAGTATCTTCACCAGCTCCACCTACAAGCTGTTTAATATTTGCCCTTACAGTAACCCGTGCTTTGGCTATAAGCTGGATACCGTCTTTCGCTACAGCCGTCACAGGCGGGGTGTTTATAACTTTCGGGTTTACTGACATCTGCACTGCTTCAAATACATCCCTTCCGGCGAGATCAATAGCAGTTGCCATCTTAAAATCAAGATTTATATTGGCTTTTTCTGCTGAAACAAGCGCATGGGTTACATCCGGAACTCTTCCTCCTGCAAGATAGTGTGCCTCCAAATCATTCCGGTATAAAGTCAGCCCGGCTTTTTTACTTTCAATCATGGCATTCACAATCACTGCCGGTGGTACTTTTCTCCACCGCATCAGAATAAGCTGAAGCAACGATATTCTAACACCTGATATCAACGCGGAAAACCATAATCCGATTGGGATAAAATACAGAATAATCCACAGCCCGACTATCGCTCCAATAATTATAATAATATACGTACCTAAAGTTCCCATAATAAAAAAATTTAATTAGAATTTATTCTTCAATTGGTTCAACAATAACACTAAAATCCTTGATATTAATTACTTTAATTTTTTTCTGCTGTTCAATATAAGGGCCATTAGATTTAGCCTCTAAAAATTCATCATTAATCAGTACTTTTCCCATCGGATTAAGCCTTGTTACGGCAATGCCTTCATCACCTATATGAACTTTATCTTCTGTATAAGAGGAAACTTTACCTTCAATCGTTGAATTGAGCATCAACCTGTCCCATGTTCTGGAACGGAGGGAAAAATATATGGTCAAAAAAGAAAACACCAATGTTCCGCCAAGGACATAATGACCCTGAGGGGTGCCCAGTGAATCATAGGCAAAATATATACCTCCTGCAACAAGAATAAAACCTGCAATCCCGGCAATAGTAACACCTGGGACAAGTAAAAATTCTACCAGAAAAAGAAATATACCCAGAAGGATAAAAAGTATTATAGCGGTAAGTGTCATCTATTTTAATTAACTCTACATTTAATGAATCTCAGCTTGAAGACCTCGCTCAATAAGAGCTTGCTTCATTTGTTTAAGCTCTTCATAAGTCCCCTGCTTGATTTCGCATCTACCTTTATAATGCGCCAGATAAGTACATTGCTCAGCTTGCACATTATCATGATTACAAACCTCAACCAAAGACTCAATCACATAACTAAAGTCGTGAATCTCATCATTAAACAAAACAAGAAAATGTTGATTCCGTGATTCTTTTGATTGATTAGATTTTTCTTTTTTATGGGTTGAATTTTGCTTTCTCATGTGTTGTTTTTTTTATTTATTGAATTCATCCTTTAATTTTAACTAAAAAGAGCAATCAGGATAAACAATTAATTTAATGGTGCCACAATAAACACATAGGCACATAATTATTCTACCTCATTATAGTAGAATGGTTAAAGATAATTTTTAAATTCCTATTTTTCAAAAAAAA
>CAYFRV010000104.1:6799-8869 GCA_964345495.1 uncultured Bacteroidales bacterium
CTCAAATACAACAGGTAAAGATTGTTGATAAAATACAAAAAAATCTTTCGGGTCAAAACCAAATATTTCTTAACAATCTTCTTACCTTTACAGAAACAGTGATTTAATAAATTAGATAACCTATGGCTAAAGAAACAAATAAAAAGGAAACAACAAAAGCCCAAGAAACTCAAAAGGGAAATAAGACCAATCAAAATAAAAAGGTCGATGACGAAAAGATGAAAGCGCTCCAACTGACGCTTGATAAGATTGAAAAGGGCTATGGCAAGGGAACAATAATGAAAATGGGCGATAAAGCCATTGACGATGTACCAAGCATCTCTTCCGGCTCATTATCTCTGGATATGGCTCTTGGAGTAGGTGGATATCCACGGGGAAGAGTCATCGAAGTTTTTGGACCGGAATCATCCGGTAAAACTACCCTGGCAATTCATGCTATGGCAGAAGCTCAAAAACAGGGTGGAATCGCAGCTATGATCGATGCAGAACATGCATTTGACCGGTTTTATGCTGAAAAATTAGAAGTAGATGTTGAAAACCTGCTTATTTCGCAGCCAGACAACGGAGAACAGGCACTGGAAATTGCAGACCATCTGATCCGATCCGGAGCCGTTGATATCGTAGTCATAGACTCTGTAGCAGCATTAACTCCAAAAGCTGAATTGGAAGGCGACATGGGCGACTCCAAAATGGGACTGCAAGCACGCTTAATGTCCCAGGCTCTCAGAAAACTCGCTGCAAACATCAACAAAACTCACACAAGTTGCATGTTTATTAATCAGTTGCGTGAAAAAATCGGTGTGATGTTTGGAAATCCGGAAACTACCACAGGCGGAAACGCTCTGAAATTCTATTCTACTGTGCGTGTTGACATCCGAAGAATCGGACAAATTAAAGATGGCGAAAATATTAAAGGTAACCGAACAAGAGTAAAAGTCGTTAAGAATAAGCTGGCCCCCCCATTCCGTAAAGCAGAATTTGACATTATGTATGGCGAAGGAATCTCCAAAGTTGGCGAAATTATAGATATTGGTGTAGATTACAATGTAATCAAAAAAAGCGGTTCATGGTTCAGCTATGGTGAAACAAAACTGGGTCAGGGACGCGAGGCTGTAAAAACATTACTGAAAGATAATCCTGAACTTTCCGAAGAATTGGAAAATAAAATAAAAGAAAAGATAAACGAAGAAAACAATAAATAAACAAACTAAATAAAAGAGGTTGTCTAAAAAGGACTACAGAATGATTTTCAGCAAATCTCTTACAAAACCCTTTTAAGACAGCCTTTTTTATTTTATAATAATTCTACGAATAATAACATCAAAAAATTAAACACATGAAGAAACTTTTTCTCATTTCCCTTGCAGTATTAACACTTTTTTCTGCCTGCAACCAGAACAGCGACAAGTCTCCAAAACAAAAGGGTGGAAACCCGGTAGACAATGTCGAACTAGACTCAAAAATCATGACTCCCGAAGCATTATGGTCTTTCGGAAGAGTAAGCGGTATAAAACTTTCTCCTGATAAATCAAAAGTTCTATTTAGTGTAGCTTTTTATGATGTAGAAAAGAATAAAAGCAACCGGGAACTATTTGTAATGCCGGTTGAAGGAGGAGAAGCCACAAACATTACGAATAGTAAGAATTCCGAATTCAATGCACGTTGGCGTCCGGATGGCGAAAAAATCGGCTATCTATCTTCCAGTGAAGGCTCTGTTCAGCTATGGGAAATGAAACCCAATGGAAGTGGTAAAAAGAAAATATCAAACATTGAAGATGGGATCAACGGATTTGAATATGCACCCGACCAGGAAAAGATATTATACATCAAACCTGTAAAACTGGATAAATCGGTCAACGATA
Source organism: uncultured Bacteroidales bacterium (assembly GCA_964345495.1). Lineage (GTDB taxonomy): Bacteria > Bacteroidota > Bacteroidia > Bacteroidales > UBA12077 > JAGXLC01. The sequence goes on from CAYFRV010000104.1 coordinate 8,662, forward strand.
TCCACCCGGACCTCCCAGAAGCTAATGCAAGAATAGAAACAGATTTAATGTACAGACACTGGGACAAATGGCATGATTATAAATACAGCCACATTTTTGTTGCGGATTATAGCCAAAAAGGACTTTCAAATTCCAGGGATATTATGGAGGGTGAAAAATATAACTCTCCGATGGAACCATTTGGTGGAATGGAACAAATCAACTGGAG
>CAYFRV010000105.1:0-4566 GCA_964345495.1 uncultured Bacteroidales bacterium
ATCTTACCAATCTTTTTAAAAATATTCGTTTGGGGTTTTGTTGTTTGTGGGAAGGTGTTATTCGATTCTGCCATTTCGAAAAACCCAATATTTCGGTATTTTTTGTATCGCTGATCGCAAAGTTTCTTTTTATTCATTGACATGTATTCGGATAAATCCTTATATAACATGTTTTCAATTTTTTTAAACGTTTCATTGGGCTTTTTTTCAAAGTCTTCTTTCTCCGGAATAATTTCATCTATTATTGCTAATTCATAAAGGTCATACGGTGTTAACTTCAAAGAGCTTGCTGCTTCTTCTGCTTTTGATGAGTCTTTGAATAATATTGATGCACAGCCTTCCGGGGAAATTACAGAAAGCGTTGCATTTTCCATCATATAAATTTTATTTGCTACGGTAAGTCCTAATGCCCCACCGGAACCACCTTCCCCGGTTATTATTGTAAAAACCGGAACCTGCAAGTCGGACAGTTCATAGAGATTGCGGGCAATGGCTTCTGATATTCCTCTTTCCTCGGCTTCAATTCCACAAAATGCTCCCGGCGTATCTACAAAAAACATCACCGGGCGGTTAAATTTTTCTGCTTGTTTGGCTAAACGCAATGCTTTTCTATAACCCTCAGGATGAGCCATTCCAAAATTGACACGCATGTTTTCCTTGAGCTCTTTTCCTCTCCTTGTTCCTATAGCGGTGACAGGAATATCTTTCAAATATCCAATGCCGCCGATAATAGCAGTGTCATCAGCGGTTAGTCGGTCTCCGTGGAATTCAATGAAGTTTTTTGTGATGTTAACGATGTAATCATTGGGTTTGGGCCGTTCGAGGCTTCTTGTTAATTTTACGCGTTCCCATGGCGTATGCTTGTTTTTTGCTTCTTTCCACTTATCGGGTTCGCGTTTGTTAAGCTGAGTTATCTTTTGCTCAAGGCTTGCAATTTCTTCATCAAAATTCATCTCCTGAGTTTCAGAGAGCTTCTCAAGATTTTTTATCGTTTTGCGGATTTTATTTGTGTAGGGCATAACTGCGGATTTGTTTTTTAGTGTGGAATTAGTACCTGTGAAGTTTCAGTATTTCTGACAGCGCATTTTTTATGCTATGCCGGTCGTAAATTGCATCGACAAAACCTTTATCCATGAGAAATTCTGAACGCTGAAAACCCTCGGGCAGTTTTTGTTTTATCGTTTGTTCAATCACTCTCGGACCGGCAAAACCGATTAAAGCTTTTGGTTCTGCAATGATAATGTCTCCCAGCATTGCAAAAGAAGCTGTAACTCCCCCGGTTGTTGGGTTGGTCAGGAATGAGATGAATAGGTTTCCCGTCTGATTAAACCGCTTTATAGCAGCTGCAGTTTTATTCATTTGCATCAGGGAAACAGCGCCTTCTTGCATTCTTGCTCCACCTGAACGAGAAAGAATGATGACCGGCAGGTTTTCAGAAGTACCCTTTTCAAACAACCTGGCTATTCGTTCTCCAACAACAGACCCCATCGACCCCATCATAAAGTCAACATTCATGATTCCAAACAGCACTGTAATTCCGTTTATTTTTGTTTTCCCTGTATCAATGCCTTCGTTGGTGCCTTTTTCATAGTATTTATCAATTTTCTTTTTATAGCCCGGGAAGTCCAGTATATCCATTGTTTTGTATTCGCCAAATAGACACTGTGTGGTGTTGTTGTCAAACAGCAACTCCATCCATTCCTGGTTGGTTATTCTGAAATGATGGCCACAGTCAGGACAAATATGTTGATTGGCTGCTACTTTCTTCTTATAAAGCATGTTGTTGCAGTCCGGGCATTGCAGGAAAAGATTGCTGGGAACGGAAGCCTTTCCCTTCGGATATCTTGACCTGAAAAGTTTCTCGATAATGGATGGTAACTTAGCGCTCATAGTCTATGTTTCTTAGGTTTTTGCTTTCAGTAATTCCTTTTCTATAAAATTGATCGAATAATTTCCCTCTAAAAAGCCTTCAGAGAAAAGAATATCTAATAAGAAATTTTTGTTGGTCCGGATGCCTACAACTTCAAATTCGTTAAGCGCCCGGATCATTCTTGCTATCGCATATTCCCTGTTGGTGTCAAAGGCAATGACTTTGGCAACCATTGAGTCGTAGTAAGGAGAAATTTCAGCGCCGGGATAAATGCCGGAGTCTATACGAATTCCGGGGCCTGATGGAAAGATGATGTTTTCAATTTTGCCGGCGAAAGGCATAAAGTTTTTGGCCGGGTCTTCTGCATTGATCCTGCATTCGATTGCATGCTGGTTCCATTTCACATCTTTTTGTTTGATGCTTAAAGGTTCGCCCCCGGCAACACGAATTTGTTCCTTTACTAAATCTATGGAGGTTGTGATTTCAGTAATGGGATGTTCAACCTGAATGCGGGTATTCATCTCCATAAAAAAGAAATTGCCGTTCTCATAAAGAAACTCCACCGTTCCGGCGTTCGTATATTTTATGTTTTTTAAGGCCTTCGCAGCTTTATTTCCAATCGTTTTTCTTTGTTCTTCTGTAATAACGGGCGAAGGAGTTTCCTCCAACACCTTTTGTTTCCTTCTTTGAGCAGAGCAGTCGCGTTCTCCCAGGTGTAAGCAGTTTCCGTGTGTGTCGGCGATTATCTGGAATTCAATATGTTTTGGATTTTTGAAGAACTTTTCAATATAGATTTGCGGGTCGTTAAATGAAATATTTGCTTCATGCGAAGCCTCTTCAAATACAGGGATGAATAAATTTTCATCTTCCACTACCCGGATTCCTCTGCCTCCTCCGCCTGAAACAGCTTTTAAGACAACAGGAAAGCCGATTTTCCTTGCTTCTTTTAGTGCTTTATCTGCATCAGTGAAGGTTTCTTCGGGGCCGGGTATGGTTGGCACCCCGTTTTCATGCATCAGTTTTTTTGCAAGCGATTTTTTCCCCAGTTTTGAAATAGCATCCGCAGACGGGCCAATAAAAGTTAAGCCAATTTCTTCACACATATTGGCGAATTCGCTGTTTTCAGCCAGAAAGCCATATCCGGGATGAATTGCGTCGGCATCTTTTTGGATTGCTGCTGAAAGAATATTGTTGATGTTCAGATAACTTTTTTGTGACTGTGCCGGACCGATGCATACAGCTTCATCGGCCATTTTCACGTGCAGAGAATGTTTGTCTGGCACTGAATATATGGCAATTGAATCAATGCCCATTTCTTTGCAGGCTCTGATAATGCGGACTGCAATTTCGCCCCTGTTGGCAATTAAAATTTTATTAAACATGAAGTGAATTTAGAATTTAACAATGTAGTAGAAGTCGATTTTGATAAAGCATAAAGCGCACAAAGACTGATTGAGCAGAACTAATCCTACTTTTAACTTCATTAATGGATTATTTTCCGCTTTTTTCGACAATGCTTTTTTTGCTCATGGATTAATCGGGTTTGATTTTGTATAAACAATTTCCATATTCCACTGGCTGGCCATCTTCCGCGCATATCTCAACAATTTCTCCGCTATGTTCGGATTCGATTTTGTTCATTACCTTCATAGCTTCAATAATGCAAAGGACATCTCCTTTTTTGACTTTGTCTCCTTTTTGAACAAAGGGCGGTTTCCCGGGTGACGGAGAAGTATAAAATGTCCCGATTATCGGTGACTCAACAGAAATCAGGTTGTTGTCTTCCTGTTTGTCTGCCGGAACTTTTGCTTCCGGAGCTTTCTCTTCAGTATTCTCCTCGGTGGGTTGTTTATCCGTTTTGACTTCTGCTGCTTTCTGCTGTTCTGTCGGTTGTGTTATATCTTTTTCGCCGTTTTTAGAAACATTGATTGCTTTTCCGTTTTTATTTTTTGTCAATAAAATTTCCTCCCCATCGTTTTTATACTTTAATGTATCGATGGAAGTCTTTTCAAACTGCTCCATAATTTTCAGGATGTGGTCCATTTTGAGCTTTTCCATAGTTGCCCCTCCGGTTGTTTAGTTGTTGGTTTGATTAACACTTAGTTTGAGCGATGTTTTAAATTAAGTTGACAATATAATAAAAATATTTTGAATATGTTGAATAACATGTGTCATTTTTTAAGATTGATACCTTCCTATACGCATAAAGCGGACAATTGTAATGTTTGTGGGCTTTTATTGTTTAGATAATTGTTCTATTGTTGAATTGTTGAATGAGGCTGAGGGCATAGGTGAAAATTACGAGGAGGCGAGGGGGCGAATGGGCGAAGAGGCGACCAGATGAATTGGCGAATGCACAAAGAAGCGAAGTGACGACAGACCAAAGGGGCGAAGCCCCGGAATCAATTAATAACACAGGGTGAAGCGAAGCGGAGCCCTGTGAAAGAAAAATCCTCATTCCACCAAGCTCTGAAAGAGCGAAATCGATGTGCTACTAAAAAAGATTGAACTACATAACACATAAGAAAATCAGCGTCAATCTGCGAAACGTGTCCGGCAATTGACGGCTCAGCGAGAGAAAAAAGTTTCGCGCAGATACCGCAGATGTTCGCAGATTTTTATTTTCTCTGCACGGATTAAACAAGATGACGTGCTGGGTGCTCGGCGGAATTTGCAATTCCGCCGCCCTTATCTGG
>CAYFRV010000105.1:4666-8825 GCA_964345495.1 uncultured Bacteroidales bacterium
CAAGATGACGTGCTGGGTGCTCGGCGGAATTTGCAATTCCGCCGCCCTTATCTGGCTAAAATTTGTCAACAGCTAAAAAAAGTTATGATCTTCCTTGCAATTTGATAGGATAAATGGTTTTTTATTCTGTTTTTGTATACGATGATTTAACTGACTCACTCGAAAGATCGTAACTTTCGGCTCAAAACCCGAAACCCCATCACAGCGGAAAAGAAATGCCGTAGGCATGAAATATAGGTAGGCCAGGATGTCAATCCTGGTGATGAAGATACTTTCCAACCGTAAGTTTTCAGGCTTAATCAAAAGATCGGAACCCGAGGACCGAAAAACCCGAGGACGAAACGTTTCTGCATGCTGCCTAAAGAAACAAATTAGCGGCTACTTTTGTCGTTGTCCCCGGATTTATACCATTCTGGTAATTTTAAAGGACTTGGTTTTCTGCCGTAAAAGAAATCATCCATTTTGACTGCAAACTTTCTGAATACGGGTGAATTTTTGATTCCATAGCGGACTATATTGTGTAAGGAATTATCCGGGTGTGAATATGGGCATACGCTCATGCATCTTGCACAATCTGTTCCGGCTTTTGTCCAGTATGTGAAGCAGGCTTCCTGGTCTATCTGCCAGCGCAGCACTCCGTTGATTTCTTTTCTGTCATCGAAAGGTATTGCTTTGGTGGGGCATACTTCCGCACATTTTTTGCATGTCTTACAGAAATCAATCATTGAGTAATCTTCTTTTCTTTCATCAGGGATTAAGGGAATAGATGTTGTTACCACAGCAATGCGCACTCTTGGGCCGAGACCGGGTGTCATTAACAAACCCATTCTTCCAATTTCTCCAAGTCCGGCATCCCTTGCCACTAACGGACATATTACTTCATATTCCCCGTCAATATGCGCACGGGCGTCATACCCTAATCTCCGTATATACTGCGCAATTTTCAATGCTATCATACCTGAACGGACATATTGTCGAGAAGACTCCAAAACGGAAAGCGCATGCGGAGCATTACGCACCAGGTCATGATCCATTTCCACCGTCAAGGCAATAGCAAATTTATGCGTATTTTCTACTTTTTCCCCGTAATTATGGCAGCGCCCCCTATAGCTGTAAAGATGCTCATCTTTCAATTCTGTAATGCCTACATCAATTGCCCCATATTTTTTCGCGAGTTGTTTAATAAAGTGCGAAGTGTTTTCAGGCTGGACTCTTTTTGGGTTTTCCTCAGCAGGTCCGGTTACGAAAGCCCGGTTTTTAGCAATGATGTCAAAATTAGCTTCGGCTGCATTGAAAATATGTTTGTTGTAGAAGAGTGTTCCTTCTTTCAGGATTCCGGGGTTCTTTCTGAACTTATCGTCTTTTGTTTTTCTTTCGGGATTTCTGGAATAATAGTCCCTAAAGGCTTCTGTATTTGGTTCCAGTAAATCCCTTGAAAACATGGTGTCTCTTTCGTCGATTTTTTCACGTGGAACAATGCCTTCTTTCCGCTTAGCCAAAGGCCAGGGAAAAAATGATAGAAGCAGGAAACCGTAAAACAATATGTTTATTCCGGCTGTAATTTCATATGGTATGTAGGAAGGAAAAAATGCCGGAACGATAAAAATCAGGGAAAGCAGAATACCGAGGGATAAAAATCTGATGGCAGCTTTGCGTTCTTTCTCAATAAAAGAAATAACACTGCCTGTAAGCATTGACAAGAAGATGATGCCGGCTGTAATAATCGTTAATGTCAGGAACATAAGGATTTTTTATGAATTGAGGCTGTCCAGAAAATATAAATTTATAGAAGTGATTTGTAAAATTTGAACAGCCCCAATTGCTGTTTTAGTCAGCTTTCAGAATGAAATAATTTTTCTTTCCTTTCTGCCCGAGAATATATTTTTCACTGAGCAGGGCATCGGAAGTGACAGAGGTATCGATGGACTGAACCTTTTCTTTATTGATACTCAATCCGCCTCCTTTCACAAGGCGTTTTACCTCCCCTTTTGAACCGAAAACTTCGGTTTCTTCTGCAAGCAGCTCCTGCACCTGAATTCCGCTGTCCAGCTTGCTGCGGTCCACATTATAAACCGGTACACCCTGAAAAACATCGAGGAACGTTTTTTCATCCAGAGCTTTGAGTTCATCGGTGGTTGATTTCCCAAAAAGGATTTTGCTGGCGGCAACGGCTTTGTCATATTCTTCCTGAGAGTGAACCATAACTGTAACCTCTTTCGCCAGTCTTTGCTGCAGCTGCCTTCGGTGTGGTTCTGCGCGGTGTTGTTCAATTAGGGTGTCAATTTCTTCTTTATCGAGTAAAGTGAATATTTTGATGTATTTTTCTGCATCTTCATCACTGGCATTCAGCCAGAACTGGTAAAATTTATAAGGAGAAGTGAGTTTCGGGTCGAGCCACACGTTTCCTTCTTCGGTTTTGCCAAATTTTCCGCCATCGGCTTTTGTAATTAACGGACAGGTGAGGGCATAAGCTTCCCCGCCAAGTTTTCGGCGGATTAGTTCCGTTCCGGTAGTGATGTTGCCCCACTGATCGGAACCGCCCATCTGCAATTTGCAGTTTTTGGTTTTGTAGAGGTGGAAAAAATCGGTACCCTGAACCAGCTGATAGGAGAATTCTGTAAAAGACATGCCTGCATCGGCTTCCTCGCCCAGCCTTTTTTTCACTGAATCTTTGGCCATCATATAGTTAACAGTGATGTGTTTGCCAATATCACGGATAAAATCCAAAAAGCTGTATTCCTTCATCCAGTCGTAGTTGTTAACCAGCTCAGCTGCATTTTCTTTATCTGAGCCAAAATCCAGGAATTTGGACAGTTGATTTTTGAGGGCGCGTTCATTATCGCGTAGCGCTTTTTCGTCCAGCAGGTTTCGCTCTTTTGATTTCCCGGAAGGATCCCCAATCATTCCCGTTGCGCCGCCAAGAAGAGCTATGGGCTTATGTCCTGCACGCTGAAAATGGATGAGCAGCATCACGGAAGTCAGGTGGCCGATGTGTAGGGAATTTGCTGTAGGGTCAATTCCGACATAAGCGGCGGTTATTTCTTTTTTCAGTTGTTCTTCAGTTCCGGGCATGATGTCTTGTAACATGCCTCTCCAACGTAATTCTTCAACAAAGTTCATGGGTTGATTTTTTGCTACAAAGATAACAATTGAAACGAAAAAATTTTTGAAAACCGGGAGGATTTATAAAACGAGGGAACCTAAGATTAATCTTCAGTCCTGCGAGACCTGAAAGGTTTCAAAAACCTGTCAGGTCTGTTTGTTCAATTTATTTATTGTATTCCATAGACATTCAATCTTCCGGGTTTCAGGGTTAGGTTTTCTTATTCGAAAAAACATTTTTCGATTAGGATTGATATGTTTTTTCAAACGAGGATGCCGGCGGCATCCCACATTTATAGAAACGCCAACAACCACGCGACCCCGAATCCTCCCGGAGTCGCTTTCCATTCTGCATTTTGGGTGCTATAAATGTTCAAACCCTGCCGGGTTTGGGTGGTTCTGTTTTCTTATTGTGTTCTGTATGCATTCAATTTTCCGTATTTCAAGGGTAGGTTTTCTTATTCGAAAGAAGATTTTCTGTTAGGATGGATAGATTTTTTCAACGGCAGGATGCCGGCGGCATCCCATATTTATAGCAACGCCAACGACCACGCGACCCAGATTCCTATCTTTGTGCCATCTGGCATAAAGATAGGAATCGCACATTGTTTCATTAGAAAATTTTCGTTGGAGCGCAAGTCACGGTACGACTCCTCCGGGAGTCGGGTTCTCTTCGACATTTCGTAAGCTATAAATGTTCAAACCCTGCCGGGTTTGTTCTGTTTTTAAATTTTTCGGCTGACCTGTTTTTGTTGTAATAGATTAGAATTTTCTAACGAGGATGCCGACGGCATCCCATATTTATAGAAAAATCCATCAAAAAAGACAAACGATTCCGGAGGAATCGAACAAAATGATGCGGGATATTTGCTATATTTGTTTAGCAATAAAAAATTTAGAAAAATGGCTGATACCTTCACACAAATTTATATCCAGGTTGTGTTTGCCGTAAGAAGCAGAGAAGCATTAGTTCAACCAGAATGGGAAGATGATTTGTATAAGTATATTACCGGAATTGTACAAAAAAAAGGTCAAAAAATGTTGGCCATTAACGGAA
>CAYFRV010000106.1:0-7420 GCA_964345495.1 uncultured Bacteroidales bacterium
TCCTGAGCTTTAATACTTTATATAGGTCGTCCGAATTAATATCCTCTATCAACCGCTTGGTTTGTTCAAGAATTATCTGGTACAGCATCGGCAAATACCTGGAGTAGTACTTTATGGAATCTTCTACCAGTAAAATCACCCTTGTTAGCCCGACTTTAGTGTCGTTTTCAATATTCACCTGGTCTTCAAGCAGCTTTACCATAGCGAAAAACACTTTTGAATCGCCATTCCAGACAAATATATTATCAATGGAATAGAGTTTATCCCGTTGTTCATCTAAATACTCCATATCAGCGTTATTATTCAACAACAGAAACAACGGAATATAAGAGTATTTTTCTTTTAGAGCATGACTGATCTCTAAAGGCTTTTTTTTGTCTACACCCATCATCAAAATCACCATGTCAAAATGTTTCTCTGACAACTGCTTTAACGCCTCTTCCTCTGTTGAAACTCCGGTTACACGGGGTAAAGAAGTCAAATTTAGTTGGTTATATTCGCCCAGTATGTGATCCGAAAACCGGCCTTCTTTTTCAATACTAAATGCATCGTAAAGATTTGCCACTAAAAGGATTTCTTTTACCTTAAAAGGCATAAGATCATGAAGCATGTCACGATCTGCATTGTAATTATTCAGAAATTTCTGGAGTAATTGCCTGCTATTTAGAGGCCGCTGCGTATCATGGTGTTTATCAAGAACTTCTTTTTGTTTGTCATCTTTCTTGATAATTTCAGAAGCTTTTACGCTGTTTATAAAACCTACAATCAAATTTGACAGATTGAAGATCAAATCCCTCTCTTCCTGGATAAAAGGACCTTCATATCTTTCAGGAAATTGCCGTGTATAGTAGATTTCAATAACTCCCTTTTTGTTTTCAATGGTATTAAATTCCTGCTTTTGAACCCATCTTGTTTCTTCAAAATTAGCACTCCTGTACTCCTTTCCATCATATTTTATTCTTGCTACAGTATATTCAGGATACTGCCAGCCTTTCGGAAGGTTTAAGGCGATTTTCTGAAGCGTTTCTTCTATGGATTTGTTTTCCTTGATGATTTTGGTAGTCTGATTAATACAAGAAAGTTCCTTGAGCCGCTCCTTGTTTTCAGCAAGCAACTGTTGATAATCGGTAGTGTTATCAGATGAATTATTTTTCATTTGGATAAAGGTTTGTTAGCAGTTTGGTTTTCATTAATATTTTTGGGTCAATATTGACATTTCAAGATGTTAAATGCATGGAACCCTCCTGCCTGCCGTCAGGCATGGCTTGATTTATTCATTATCTTTTGTCTACATTTTGTGGATGAGGGTTTCATATCTCTGTTTTTGACATATTATACTATAAACGAATATGCTAATTGCATTGTTTTTTAGACAATAAAACTTTCAATATACAAATTTTGAAGGAAAAAATTATTAGTTTAAATTAGACTTTTTATTTTAACCGGAATCTCTATCATACAGTTTAATCCTCAATAATTAAAACAGAAGAAGAAAGAAAAAATTTTAATTTTTAAGCTATGAAGAAAGAACGAAAATATGATCTTATTTTTATCATAATTGCAGCCGGTATTTTAACAATTGTCCAGGAAACAGACTATTCTTCCATTCTGGAAACATATTCCCTGGTTTTTCTGGTAATTTCATATTTCATAGGCAAAGGAATAGGCAAAGGAGTCAAGGAAAGGGAATGGAAAGAAAAAACGGAGGATAAAGATCAGTAGTTGGCAGTAAGAAGGCGGCAAGACGAAATGTTGGAAAATTCTTTGCCAACAGCTAATAGCCAATAGCTTACTGCTTATTAGAAAATTAATGCTAATTATAATTTTTACCTCTACTTCTGAATTTCCCAATAAAGCAATTGACAAAAAAAAGCTGTCCAAAATGATACCTGAAAAGGTTCATTTCCGAACAGCTTTTCCATTAAGACCTGATAATTCCAGCCACAAAAGGGCCGAAAGACAGTACAATAAAGAAAATTAATTTCTTGATCTGGCTTTGTTCACTTTCATCTGCCTGCCGCTCAACTCTTTTCCGTCCAGCTCTTCAATTGCTTTATTAGCTGCTTCATCGTCCGGCATTTCGACAAATCCAAAACCTTTGGCTTTCCCCGTGTACTTGTCCTTAATGAGTTTTACAGAGGAAACTTCTCCATACTCGCTGAATACTTCTTCTAATTCGCTTTCCTGAAGTTTGTAGTTTAAATTACCTACATAAATGTTCATAAAACTTAAATATTTAGTGAATAAAAAATAATAAAGAAATGAGATGAAAGCAGAAACAGATGCTTACAGGAAGTATCTTTTTTGATTTCAACAACATCCTTTATGTATTACAAATGTATAACATATTCTAAAATCATCAAACAAAAAACCGACTTTGAAGAAAATATTTTTTTCTATATTTTCCTGCATAATAATACTCTGACAAAAAAATCTTCAGAAAATAAACTTCTTTATGAAATAATTGTTAAATTGTTTGGCAGCATATATAATGGATAAATAAATGGTTTTATGCGGAAAAAATTTTTCTTCCTGAGTATACTTCTCTTTTTAGGGCTAATTGTTTACCATACTAATTCTGCAGTCTACACAGCTTCCTTCCCTTCAGAAAACAATATCGTAGAAACTCAAGAACATCCTTCTGATGACACCAGTAAACAGGAAAAACCGAATATTAACGAAACCAGCAATGCTAAGGATCATCAAAACAACATGTTCCCGCTCCTTTTCATAATTATAGCTATACTTATTGGAGCTGCCACAAGACATTTTTTTAGAAAAAGTCCACTCCCATATACGGTGACTCTATTAATAATCGGGCTGTTACTTGGCGCCCTGTTTCGCATCAATGCTTTAGAAGCATGGAACATTGGTTTCACGGAACTAAATGTTTCTTTTCTGCATTATTCAATCAAGTGGGCCGGTAATATTGATCCGCACTTAATACTATATATTTTTCTGCCAACACTGATCTTTGAAGCAGCATTTGCCATGGATGTTCACACTTTCAGAAAATCTTTCGGCAATGCTTTTATGATGGCCGTTCCGGGCATCATCATTGCTTTATTTTTAACAGCCGCTTTAACAATAGGAATTAAGACCTCCGGGGTCGGGCTGGAAAATTGGAGCTGGCAAATAGCGATTCTTTTTGGAGTTGTTATAAGCGCTACAGATCCTGTTGCTGTTGTTTCTATTCTGAAAGAGCTGGGAGCCGGGAAGAAACTGGCCACATTAATCGAAGGAGAATCGCTTCTAAACGATGGAACAGCCATTGTCATATTCATGGTTATGCTAGGCATCATTACCGGTAACGGAGATCAAACCTCACCGTTTATAGAATTTCTAAGAGTTGCACTGGGAGGCGCATTAGTGGGTCTTGCAATTGGAGGGATTGCAATTTCATGGGTAAAAAAAGTATTCAACGATGCACTCGTTGAAATAACAGTAATCATTGGTGCGGCATATCTGACATTTTTCATCTGTGAACATTTTTTTCATGTATCCGGTGTGCTTGGATTAGTGACATTAGGATTGTTAATGGCAGGCATAGGAAGAACACGAATAAGCCCGCAAGTGGAACACTTCCTTCATGAATTTTGGGATATGGCAGCTTTTCTGGCCAATACGCTTATTTTTCTTATAGTAGGTGTAGTCATCGCAAGTAAAATTGTCTTTTCAGCCAATGATTTTATCATTTTAGGCATTATTTACATCGGAATTCACATCATCAGGGGAATTGTCATCACTGCATTTTTCCCGTTAATGAAAAAACTTGGCTACGGGCTAAACAAAAAATCCAGCTACGTTCTTTGGTGGGGAGCATTGCGAGGGGCCATCGGTCTGGCACTTGCATTAATAGTAACAGGAGAATCGGCCATTCCGGAATCAATAAGACAACAATTTCTTTTCTACACGGCAGGAATAGTAACGCTTACTTCGTTAATTAATGCAACAACAGTAAAACTCCTCGTTCAAAAACTCGGGCTTGATAAACTTGCTCCGGCCAAAGCACTTATGCTTTTCAATGCAAAAAAACACATTCGTGAGGCTACTGAAAACTCAATTAACAAATTAAAAAAAGACCGGTTCATCAAAAAGGCCGACTGGGATAAGGTTACCGAATACCTGCCTGAAATGCCCAGCCAGGAGAACATCAAAGATCAGAAAATGGAGTCAAAGCTGGCGGAAACCCGCAGGAGAATTTTAGAAAAAGAAAAAGCCAGCTACTGGAGTCAGTTTAAAGAAGGAATGTTAGGTTCAACAGCCGTCAAGAGATTATCAGACGCCATTAATGAAATAATCGATCAGGGAGGACTAATTCCGCTTTCCGAAAGAGAAGATCTTGAGCAGCTATGGCGCACACCAAAAATTCTGAACAAACTCCAAAAAGTACCTTTACTGGGAAAAATAGCTGAAAGAATTTTTCTTGATAACCTCGCCATTAGTTATGATACAGCTAAAGGATTTATCACAGCTCAATATGACACATTGAAGCTGATTGAAAGCATGTACATAAAAACAACCGAAGACGATACAATTGAAGAAGATATTCTGGAACAAGTTGAAAGCGAAATTAATGAAAACAGAATTCACGGCATTACATTTCTAAGGAACTTAAGAAACGCGTACCCGGAAATTTACAATGCTATTTCCACAAGGCAGGCCATCCGTTCTACTCTAAATTATGAACAAAAAGCCGTAGAACGTCTCCTGAAAAAAGGACAAGTTGACAGCGAAGAAGCCAGTCGGATTAATTCCGGCATTGAACAAAGGATGAAACAACTTATCAATTCGCCACCACCCGTAAAAAGACCGGAAAAAGCAAATCTCCTCGCTGATATTCCATGGTTTAAAGATTTAGACAGGGAAACATTCAATAAAATAGCCAACCTGTTCCAATACAGAGTATTTGCAGTTGGTGAAAAAATTATCAAAGAAGAAGGACAAACCGATGGGTTATACATCATTGCCCGGGGAAATGTGAAAGTTTACAAAAACGGGAAATTAATTGAAGTCCTGGGAAAAGGTAATATTATAGGAGAAATTGCCACTCTGGCAGACACTCCAAGAACCGCCACAGTAATAGCTGAATCGCCGATTTCAGCGTTGCGCTTAACTATTGTAAGCATGCAGCAGACAATTCAGGGGAACATCACACTCGAAGACAAGCTCTGGGAGATTGCAGCGCCCAGAATGGCAGAAAATATCCTGAATAAACATGACAATTATAAAAACACTGCTCAAAAAGATCTAAAGAAATGGATAAAAAAAGGAAAAGTGATACATGCAAGAAAAATCACAAATTACAATTGTGAAAACCACGTGGCTATCATACTAACAGGAAAAGTAATACTGGAAAATAACCAGGAAGTAAGTGATGGTAAAATTGTACAAGATAATATCATCACATTAAGCAGGAACACAAAAATATATCTTCTGCCAAAAAAAACTGAACAAAAAAAGCTTTGATACGTATGCAAATCGTAGTATCTTTGGTATGGAAATTGCTATATTAAAAATTCATAAATAACACAGAAAAGAAAATAAATTCATTAACCCAAAAAAGAAAAACACTATGAAAGAAATTAAAATTATTTTAAGTATTGCACTAATAGCAATGATCGGATTATTCACCGCTTGTGAAGATGAGGAAACAACCAATGAAATTTTCATCACGGAAAGAAACGCACCTGAAACAATTGCAGTCGGGGATACCACAGAACTCGAATTTTCTATCCAGTCTGATGCCGATCTGGCAAAAATTGAGCTGTTTAAAAACAATGACAGACTTGACACAAAAGAAGATAACTTCAAAGAAAAAACTTCTGACATCTACACATATACATTCACCCCTGACACAAGTGATGCCGGCAATACACTAAGCTTTGCTCTTTATGTAACTGATGAAAACGATTTGGAAGAAAGATATGATTTTGAGATTGCTGTGGAAGAAATTGAAGTTACCGGAGATCCCATCGAAACATATTCTGATAAGATTTTAGGATCCTATGACAATACATCAGATGGCAGCTCTTTTGCCTCTGTTGACGGAACAGTTTATTCATGGTCAGATGCCTCCGCTAATTCAGAAAAAGTTGACCTTGTATATTTTTATGGAGCTACAAATGAGGCAACTATAGCGGCTCCAAATGACTCTGATGCTGAAAGCGTATTTGACTTCAGTAACTGGGACACACAAAATGCTACCAAATTCGGCACAACCGCGCTTACAGTAAGTGATTTTGATGCTATTGATGACGATGTAACAATCAAAGAGGAAGCTTCTGATCTTACTGGAACCAAAGTAAATCAATTATCTGTTGACGACGTAATTGCATTTGAGACAGCATCTACTTCTTCACATGCATCGAAAAAAGGTTTAATCAAAATTAATTCTATAACTACTGGTGCTGATGGCACTATTGACATAACTGTTAAAGTGCAGGAATAATCAACCATTACAAAATATTTTCTTACAAAGCGCAGGTTTTTAATCTGCGCTTTTTTTATTTTTAAATTTCGCAAACAATTGCTGCAACTTTTATATCTTTGACCACATAAACAAACCGGATATGATTCTGAACGACGAATTTTTCATGAAAGAGGCCATTAAAGAGGCCAAAAAGGCAATGATGCGGGACGAAGTCCCGATTGGTGCAGTGATTGTCTGCGAGAATCAAATCGTCGCTAAGGCTCACAACCTGACAGAATCATTGAACGATGTTACGGCTCATGCAGAAATGCAGGCGTTCACCGCGGCAGAAAACCACCTGGGTGCAAAATATTTAAAAGAATGCACGCTTTATGTTACACTTGAACCCTGCCCAATGTGTGCCGGAGCTTCCTACTGGACGCAAATAGCACGTATTGTGTACGGCGCTGATGACAAAAAGCATGGGTTTCTAAGCAACCAACACAACCTGCTCCATCCCAAAACAAAATTAACTGCAGGAGTACAGGAAGATGAATGCAGTAACCTGCTGATCGATTTTTTTAAGCAAAAAAGAAAGTGACATCGAGAGGAAGCATGCCATCTTTAAGCGAGAGGAAGCATGCCATCTTTCCTCTCGAATATCCAAAAAAACAATTAAAACCAGCAAAGACAGAAGCTTTATCTTAAGGCTGGAAATACCTAAAGATGATTTCCATCGTGGAGCGAGAGGAAGCATGCCATCTTTCCTCTCGAATATCCAAAAAAACAATTAAAACCAGCAAAGACAGAAGCTTTATCTTAAGGGGTTAGATACCAAAAGATGGCATGCTTCAGTGGGGGAAAACGAAAATTCTTCGAATTTTCTTACCTTTACCCTCAAACTTATCATTAAAAAAGCCGGCATGTATACAGACATTTCACACATCCCTCTGGAATGGGATAGTTACTACCATATTTACAACCGTGGAAATAATTATGAAAAAATAT
>CAYFRV010000106.1:7520-8681 GCA_964345495.1 uncultured Bacteroidales bacterium
GGCATACTTCAGGGGGGTAATCGAAAAATCTTTGTTAACATACCTATCAAATCATAATTTTCCTTTAAATTTGGCATAAAATCTCTTCTCAGAGAGAAGACCAGATTTCACTTAAAAACAGATACCATGCAGAGATTAACCACAATTAACAAGATACTGATATTTATCGTGTTGATTTTCACTGTTTTATATCTTGGCGCTCCTTTTTTTAAGCCATTTCTTTTTGGCATATTATTGGCTTCACTAATGATGCCCTTTTCAAATTTTTTAGAATCAAAGGGAGTAAACCGAATCCTTACATCAATTATAAGCACTGTTGTACTCTTTATTGTAGTCGGTGCCATTTTATTTCTTTTCGTTTATCAATTGAATAATTTCGTATCAGAAATATCGTCCTTCAGAGATGAACTGCAATCCTTTATTAATAACGTCCAAAGACAAATTGCCTCTGCAACAAATATTTCGCTTGAAGAACAGAGCAATATCTGGCAGGATAGATCAGAACAGTTTTTTAACGAAGTGGAATCCCGGGCAACCAAATTTGTGGGTAGTTTTATAAATTCTTTATTCAATTTTTTACTGGTTTTGATTTATGTCATTCTACTCTTGTTATATAGGGAAAAACTTTATGAATTTGTAATGATGTATATCCGTAAGGAAAAAAAGGAAAATGCCAAAGAGGTTTTTCACAAAGTCAACAAAGTAGTATTTGGCTATTTATGGGGCCGAGCCCAGGTGATGATAATTCTTGGAATCATGTACTACATTACTTTTCTGATATTTGATCTCCCCTACGCTATTCTGTTAGTCATTTTTGGTACTCTAATTACGATAATTCCCTATTTTGGCCCCTTTGTAAGTGGTTTAATGCCCATATTGTTTTCTTTTGTCTTTTTCGACAGCTTACAAAAGGTTTTACTATTAACCGTGATTATAATCACTATACAACTGATAGAAAGCTATGTGCTTGAGCCACTCATCATAGGAAAAGAAGTAAAACTAAACCCGCTAATGGTTATTCTGGCAGTTGTAATAGGAGGCTTAATGTGGGGAATTGCAGGAATGGTAATATTTGTTCCATTATTTGCAATGATGAAAATTGTCTCAACGCATAGCGCCGGACTTGAACCTATCGGATATTTATTTGGCAACAGCCCGAAA
>CAYFRV010000107.1:0-2724 GCA_964345495.1 uncultured Bacteroidales bacterium
GCCAAAACCACTACCAAATCGTCCTTATTAAATTCGTGTTCTTCTTCCAGATGTTCAATGGCATGTATTAAAAACTCATGTGAAGTTTCGCGCGGGCTCATAAAATCGGTAAATACTCCATAGCAAAGCTGCAGTTCTCTCATAGTTCGTCTCGAATAACATTGAGCATAAATGGGTTTTTGTCCCCGGTATGCAGAAAGGCTGCGTATGGTTTTTCCTGAGGTAGTATCAGCAATAATCACCTTTGTATCCAGATTGATTGAAGCCTCAACCGCTGATTTACATAAAAGATCAGAAACTTTATTGTTGATGACTTCGATTGGGATATCGATCATTAATTCTTTAGAATTTTCAACCTCATGAGCAACCTTTGCCATCGTTTTAACTGCTTCCACCGGATATTTACCGTTTGCCGACTCACCACTTAGCATTACGGCATCTGCCTGACTATAAATGGCACTGGCAATATCACTCACCTCAGCTCTTGTCGGCCTGGGATTGTAAATCATGCTATGAAGCATCTGTGTAGCAATGATCACAGGTTTTCTTTTTTCGATGCATTTGTTGATAAGCATCTTCTGTATGCCCGGAATTTTTTCGTACGGAATCTCGATCGCCAGATCACCTCTGGCAACCATTATTCCGTAAACATAGTCAAGTATTTCATCAATATTATCAACGCCCTGCTGATTTTCAATCTTTGCAATGATCTTAATATTGCTGTCGTGCTCATCCAAAATTTGCTGAACAGCTATAACGTCATCCTTATTCCTAACAAAAGAATGAGCAATAAAATCCAGATCATGTTCGGCCGCGAAATGTATATATTTTCGATCTTTTTCACTTACAGACGGAAGATTTGTTGTGACATTTGGTATATTCACACTTTTCCTTGGCTTTATCACACCTGAATTCAAAACTTCACAGTTTAAAACCTTGTTTTCCCTGTTTAATACTTTGAGTTCAACTTCGCCATCGTCAATTAAAATTGAGCTTCCAACCGGAATATCACTTGCAAAATCCTTGTAGCTTACATAAATATGCCCTTCCACAGAACTTTTTTCGGGATTTCCTTCTACCTTAATTACATCTCCTTGTTCCACATTAATGTCCTCCTTACAATCAACCACTCTAACCTCAGGGCCTTTAGTATCAAGAAGCAGGGCAATTCTTTCGGATACTTCTCTTGTGTTGTTTACAACCTTCAGCGTATCTTCAGGGGTCTGATGAGCTGTATTGAGCCGGATCACATTCATTCCTTCATCATACAGATTTTTTATAAACTGAACATCTGAATGACGATCAGAAATAGTAGCAACAATTTTTGTTTTTTGCATAATTATTAGCTTAAGTTAAGTTTGTTGTTTTTTAATAAACCGGAGGCTCTCGATAGCAAGCCTGTAGCTATCCAATCCAAAGCCTATAACAGAACCAGCACATTTAGGGGCAAGATATGAAACATGCCGAAATTCTTCGCGTTCATAGATATTTGAAATGTGAACTTCAACAACCGGTATTTTAATTGATGCTATTGCATCGCGAATAGCAACTGAAGTATGAGTATATCCACCGGCATTAAGCACAACGCCTTCGGATACTTTATTGGACTCTTGAAGCTTATCGATGATTTCCCCTTCCACATTAGACTGAAAATAGTCGATCGAAAAACCTTGAAAATGCTCCTTCAGAATACGGATATAGTCTTCAAATTGAATATTGCCGTAAATTTCTTTCTCTCTTTGTCCAATAAGATTTAAATTTGGTCCGTTAATTATAAGGATTTTCATATAATTATAATGTTTTTTTTCAACAACAAAAATAAACTACATACATTAAAATACCCATATTTTTCGTTAAAATAATATGATAACATGGGAATTTACAATAAATGAATTTATAAACTTTCTTAAACTAGAAAGGGCGCTTTCAGGGAACTCTATTGAGGCTTACAAGAATGATATCAAAAAATTCATTCAATACCTGGAAGCGAAAGGTCTTTCTTTATTGCCCCATCAGATAGAATCTGAACATCTTCAAAATTTCATTCACTGGATTAACGAATTGGGTATAAGTCCAAGAAGCCAATCCAGGGTAATTTCCGGTATCAAATCGTTTTACAAATATTTACTTATAGAAAACTACATTCAAAAAGACCCGACAGAATTATTAGAAACACCTAAAATCGGAAGGGAACTGCCAAAAGTACTTACAGTAGATGAAATTGACAAATTAATTCAGGCTATTGACCTAAGCCAGGCTGAAGGACAAAGAAACAAAGCCATAATTGAAACCATCTACAGTTGTGGCTTACGTGTTTCAGAACTGATTAACCTTAAGCTTTCAAACCTTCACTTTGATGAGGGCTTCATCAGAATTGTCGGTAAAGGCAACAAAGAACGACTAATACCTATCAGTCAGAAAGCAATCAAAGAAATAAATCTCTATTTCGAAGATCGTAACAAATTATCAGTCAACCCCGGTCATGAAGATATTCTTTTCCTGAACCGCAGAGGAAAACAACTCACAAGAGTGATGGTATTCACAATTATTAAAAGGTTAGCTGAAAAAGCAGGACTTAGCAAGGATATCAGTCCTCATACCTTACGTCATTCCTTTGCAACTCATTTAATTGAAGGAGGAGCAGACTTAAGAGCAATCCAGGAAATGCTGGGACATGAATCTATCATTACTACAGAAATATACACTCACTTAGACCGCGAATAC
>CAYFRV010000107.1:2824-8634 GCA_964345495.1 uncultured Bacteroidales bacterium
AAATTTATTTTCTGAGAACTACTCCAATTCTAACTTTTCTTCAATATCCTCAGGAAGCGCATCTTTATGAATCATAATATCCATTGTTTTATAGCGTACAAAAGCTTCCGATGCGTAAAAGTAACCATCATAAATATGATCATCATCAGACCATGAATTCTTGACAATATAGTATTTTGTTCCATTCTGATCTTCAGCTATTCCGGTGATATGCATTCCATGATCATCGGTAGTTTGCCAATTGTTAAAAGCTTCCTGTCTCATCTCCTGAGTAATTTCTTTTTCAGGAACAGGTTCTTCAAAACTGTACATCCTGTCCTTCCTTTCTTCTTCAGAAAGGTCGGCCCATTTATCTCTTTCCATGCCTTCTAAATTCTCAATGTCTTCATTAGGAACAATTGCCACACCATTTTTCCATGAAAACCCTTTCTCACTAACATCTGCTGCCCAAGCGACAGTATATCCGTTCATTATAGCATTATCCATGACTTCCATAAACTCATCAATGGGTAAATTGTAAACTTCATCGTATGACCAGTTATCAGGAACCTCAAGAATGAATTTCGAATAAAACGGATGATGAGTATAAGAAGACAATTCGATGTAATCATTCATATCCAGATCCACAAATTCTTCTGCAAAAGATTCGGGAGTATATTGTTCTCCCTGATATGTGAAAGTTTCCGGTTTTTCTCCAAGATAAGCATCAAGGATATTGTTAAATCCATTATGCCATACAGGCGTAATTTTTTTGTTCTTATTTTCAAGAACTTTATCCACATATCCTTTTAACACAGCATCTAATTCTCCATGGACATGCTTCTCTGTCCCGTATTCGAGACCACGATAAATTTTTTCAGGCACAATACCGTACTTTTCTATCATGTTGGTAACATCATGAAAAGCACCTCCACCGGCAAAATTCAAATTGCCGTGAAAACGTACATACTTTTTAGCCTTATCCGAATACGCATGCCTTACAATCCACATCTCAGAAAGGTCTACAGCTTCATTTCCTTTTCTGATCATTTCAGACTCCAGTAGAGATATACCGGAAAAACTCCAACAAGTGCCAGAGCGATATTGGTTTTTTACTGAGGTGGCATCAAGACGTTTAATTGTGGTAAACTCGTACCCGTTATCATCTTCATTTTGAGCAAAAAGCGAAAAAGAAGAAAACCAAGTGAGCACAAATACTGATAATAAAATTTTTAGCTTCATAATTTTAAGTTTTTATATTTTCTAATTATCCTACAAATATTATAAAAAAAAATAAGTTATCATTAAATAAAATTAGGTTGTACAGTTGATAAAATTTCAATAGTTTTGATAGTTTAAAGAAAAATTTAATGTAATGAATTACAAACCATCAGAACTGATTGTAAATGAAGATGGTAGCATCTTTCATTTGAAACTACTACCAGAAGATATATCTGAGAACATTCTGCTTGTAGGTGATCCTGGAAGAGTAGATCTCATATCAACCTTTTTTGATTCCATTGAAGTTGAAAAACACAATCGGGAATTTAAAACAATTACGGGCAGTTATCACAACCAGCGAATAACAGTTATATCGTCCGGAATCGGAACAGATAATATAGATATCGTTGTCAATGAATTGGATGCATTAGCCAACATCGACCTAAAAAAACGAGAAAACAAAAAGGAGCACAAGCAGTTAAATATTATCAGGCTAGGCACATCAGGAGCCCTTCAGAATGATATACCTGTAGGATCCTTTCTAGCTTCAAAAAAATCGATAGGATTTGATAATCTTCTTTTCTTCTATGACATAGAAAAAAAGAACAAAAAAATGACCAGGGCACTGAAAAAACATTTAAATTGGCCTAAAAAGCAAGGCTTCCCATATATAGTTGATGCGTCTGAACAATTGCTGAATCTCTTTGTTAATCAGGTAGTTCAGGGGATCAATATTTCTGCTCCGGGTTTTTATGGGCCACAGGGAAGACAGCTCCGTGTACCAGTAGCATACCCCAACGCAAACAATAAAATTGAACAATTTGAGTTTAATCAAGATAAAATAACCAATTACGAAATGGAGAGCTCAGCCATTTACGGATTGTCACAATACCTGGGACACAATGCCTTGACCATTTGTGTGATTATTGCCAATAGAGTCAGGAAAGAATATGCAGGTGATTATAAACCCATGATGAAGGAACTCATAAAATTAGTACTGGATACATTAACTAAAAAACAAAGTGAGTAATCTAAAAAAAGCAGAAATAGAAGCACTTTTAAAACTATTGGATGATCCGGACGAAGGCATATATAATACAGCCTTCGAAAAATTAATGGATCAAGGTTATGATGTAATACCTGAACTTGAAAAAGCATGGGAGCATTCATTTGACGAAAAAATGCAGGACAGGCTGGAAAATTTGATCCAGGAAATCCAGGTAAATTCAACAAAAAGAAGTTTAAAAAAATGGGCTGAAAACGGAGGAAAAGATCTTTTCAAGGGAGCGTTTTTTGTAGCCAAACATCAATATGCTGAACTAAGTTATGATTATTATAACCAAAAACTTGAAGAGATAAAAAAAGATATATGGCTGGAAATAAACGAAAATTTAACAGCTTTAGAAAAAGTAAGAATAATCAATCACGTATTTTTTGAGATTCATGGATTCAGTAGTAATACTGCCAATTTTTATGCTCCACAAAACAATTATATTAACCACGTTCTTGAAAACAAAAGAGGGAACCCCATTACTCTGGCAATCATCTATTCTGTAATAGCCCAAAAATTAAATATACCTGTTTACGGAGTAAACTTACCTAAAAATTTTATTGTTGCCTATAAGAACCCTTTTGCAGATAATGAAAGCAACTCAAAAAATCAGGTTCTTTTTTATATAAATCCGTTCAATAAAGGAGTTATTTTAGGTAAAAAAGAAATTGACTATTTTATCAAACAACAAGATATTAAACCGAAACAAGAATACTATCTCCCCTGTAGCAATATAGAAATCATTCAAAGACTTATAAATAATTTGATTTTTTCCTATGAAAAATTAGGTTACCCGGATAAAATAGAAGAATTAAGCAAATTATACAGAAGTTTAATTTAAAAAAAGAAAAAAATGAGAAAAGAAGAAAATGAAATAGATCTATTAGAGCTTCTTGCAAAAATTTATTTCTTATTTAAAAGAAACAAATACATTATTTTAGCTTTTATCATTATTGGAGTTATTGTGGGAATCTATAAATCAACTGGTTCGGAAGCATACTATAAAACAAACATGGTTGCTAAGTCACCATTATCAGAGGACGAGATTATTGAACAGTTACAATCATTAAGTGAATTACAACAGAAAAACAACCCTAAACTATTATCAGAAGAATTAAACCTCAACTTAAATGAAGCCAGGAAGATCAAATTTTTAAAAGTTGAAAAAACAGAAGAAAAATCTAATTTAATACAAATCAAGTTGGAAGTTTTTACGAACAACTTAATACCCAAAATAAAGGAAGGAATAATACAATACTTAAACACGAATCCTTATGTAAAGAGAGAATTAGAAGACAGACAGGAACACTACGAGGAATATCTTGAAAAAATAACCGAGGCCCTGGAAATTTTAAGGGAAAAAGAGAATAAAAAAGATTTACCACAGGAGGCAAAAGCAATACTGGTCTCGGAGGAGAGTTATTCCGGTCAAATAATTCGACTGATGAACAAAAAGGGAAATATCGAAGAAAATCTCCGTAATAATCAACCCCTTATTATAATTAAGGATTTTAATATACCAGAAACACCTCAAAAAGATATTAAATTTCAAATTGCACTTTATACAATAATTGGTTTTATTTTAGGAATAATTGTTGTATTCTCTATAACTTTATTGAAAAAACTAGAAAATTATAAAAAGGAATAAAATAATATAATATACCAGCAACCAGTAGAATATGTTCAACATAAATAAATCAGGCATTTCATTTCTCTTTCCTCAATCCTATACACCAAGATGGATTATCTACCTTCTGGATATCATTATTTGTTTCATATCTATAAGTTTAGCATATTACATTAGATTTAATTTTAGCTTGCCGGATTTAGAAGATTTTAGTTTTATAATTCCGTTCGTTTTGTTCATAAGGGCTTTAACCTTTCTTATTTTCCGTCCCTACGCCGGAATAGTCAGATACACCAGTGTCAAGGATACAGAGCGGATTTTCATTGTTATATTAACAGGCAGTCTCGTTTTTGTTCTATTTAATTTAATCAACTATCACTTTATTAGCGGGCAGTATATACTTCCTTTTTCAGTAATCATAATAGATTTCTTCACAGCTATCTTCTTAATGACTTTTTTAAGAATAGTCATTAAAGGATTATATAATATAATATTTAATCCATCGAGTGAAAAGAGTAATGTGGTTATATTTGGTGCCGCTGAATTCGGGACAATTACCAAACGCACACTTGATAGAGATGCGGGAACAAAACACAAGGTCATTGCTTTTTTTGATGATAATGAATCAAAAATTGGCAAAAATCTTGAAAATGTTACCATCTATAGTTTAAAAAACCTCGAAATGTTTTTAGTAAGGTATAATGTTGAAAAACTAATTATTGCAAAAAGAGATATTGATCCAAAAGTAAAAAATACAATCATTGACATCTGCCTTAACAGTAAAACATCTGTATTAACGGTACCAGCCGTAAACACATGGATAAACGGAGAATTAAGTTTTAATCAGCTAAAAAATATAGAAATTGAAGACTTATTGGAAAGGAAGCCAATTGTCTTAGATGAAAAACAGATAAAAAGGAAAACATTAAACAAAACAATTCTGGTAACCGGAGCTGCTGGTTCTATAGGAAGTGAAATTGTCAGGCAATTAATCCGGTTTAAACCTAAAAAGATCATTTTGTTTGATCATGCAGAGACTCCTCTATATGACCTGGAACTTGAACTTAAAGAAAAACAACATTTTGATGATTTCGAAGTTGTAATTGGCAGTATCTCCAATAAAAGCCGAATAAATTATATTTTTTCAGAATATCACCCTTCAATCGTTTATCATGCAGCAGCATACAAACATGTGCCAATGATGGAAGGGAATCCACCTGAAGCAGTAAGAACAAATATTCTCGGAACAAAAAACCTCGCAGATTTATCTGTCAAATATGAAGTAGAACAGTTCGTTTTAATTTCCACCGATAAGGCAGTTAACCCCACAAATATAATGGGAGCATCAAAACGAATCGCAGAAATGTATGTTCAGGCACTTAATAATGAAAGTAAAACAAATTTCACTACTACGCGTTTTGGAAATGTCTTAGGATCAAATGGATCAGTAATCCTGCGTTTTAAAAAACAAATCGATGAAGGCGGCCCGGTAACTGTCACTCATCCGGAAGTTACAAGATACTTTATGACTATCCCTGAATCCTGTCAACTTGTTCTCGAAGCTGGTGCAATGAGCAACGGAGGAGAAATATTCTTATTTGATATGGGAGAATCCGTTAAAATAATTGAGCTTGCAAAAAAAATGATTAAATTATCGGGATTGGAAATAGGAAAAGATATTCAGATTAAATATACTGGGTTAAGACCTGGGGAAAAGCTATATGAAGAGCTATTAAATGATACAGAAAACACACTCCCTACTTATCATTCAAAAATTATGATTGCTAAAGTAAGCAACAACAGTTATGAAAAATTAAATCAAGCTGTTGAGAATATACAACTCTTAAGAAAAGAAAACAACAATAACGAAATAGTAAAACGAATGAAAGAAATTGTTCCTGAATTTAAAAGTAAGAATTCTCAATACGAAGC
>CAYFRV010000108.1:0-7262 GCA_964345495.1 uncultured Bacteroidales bacterium
ACCTTAGCCATTGATAAAAGAAATATTACGGAGAGATCTTCGCCGCTGGCATTTGTTATTGTAACCTCTTTTCGCTCCCCGACAATTTTTTCTTTATTCGGATCCACAAAACGAAGGATAAAATCCTCATATTCATCAAGCTTTTTCGGGAAGAGCTTCTTAACATTTCTTCCCAAAATCATATCTTTTTCAACCCCCCACAATTCTTCAGCAGCTTTATTAAAAAACTTTACAGTTCCTTCCTGGTCAATTGTTATAATAGCATCTGAGGCGCCTTCAAGTGTACGTTCATTACGGACTTTTTCCCTTTCAATTTCCTGAAATTGCTCTTTTACATCCTGGCGGGCTTTTTCAAGTTTTTCACTTAAATCTTGTTGTGATTTTTCCAGTTTTTCTTCTTTTTCTTTTAATAATTCTGCCTGCTTATTGGCCTCAATTTCCATCTGTTTCTGTTTGGTAATATCGTGGCCGATATAAATAATTTTTGAAACCTCTCCATAAATATCGTTAACGGCAGTAAGGGTCATCTGCATCCACACTTCTCTTCCTGCTCTTGAAAGGTGTTTCATCTGCCCCTGATAGGTTTCGTTATTTTTAACTTTTTCCCAGATATTTTTCAGTTCATTTAAATCCGCTTTCTGAATAAAATCAAAGATGGTTCTGTTTTTCACTTCCCCTTCGGAATATTCCATAAGATTAAGAAAATTCTGATTGGCATCCAGAACATCTCCTGAAGGTAGAAGCTCAAGTTTATGCGATGCACGATTTAATGCTTCTATTTGTCCTTCATAATCAAGACTTTGTTTTTTCTGTTCAGTAGTATCAAGGCCAAGATAAAGTATTTTCTCGACTGATCCGTCATCTCTACGCATACAAGTATAAGTTGACATTGTCCACAAATCTCTTCCTTGCTTTGTGACATGCTTCATATATCCTTCGAAGTGCTTACCCCCATTTGCCAAACTTTCCCAAAGATCATCAAACCATGCACGATCCTTTTCATCAATAAACATTGAAATGGGTTGACCTTCTACTTCCGAATTCGAATCATAACCCAGTTTTTTTAAGAATTTAGTATTTGCATAAAGCAGTTTCCCCTCCGGATCATACTCGGCATGTATCATAGTATGGCTAACGGCATTTGAAAAAATCACAAACCGTTGGCTCTGTCTGTCTGCTTCTTCCTGGGTAGCTTTTAACTCTTCCATATTCTGCCGCATCTGTTCCTCTTTGGAAGCAAGTTCTTCGGCTTGCCTCCTGGACTCTTCCAACAATTTGGAAGTCTGCGTATTAGTTTTCACGTTAGATATGGTAGATGCAATGCTCTCGGCAACTTTCTCAACAAATTCTATGACATACTGTTCTATCTCTTTAAAAGATGCCAACTCAACTGCTCCGTGAACTTCTTCATTTATTTTCAGAGGTACAATGAGAAGACAATTAGGTGTAGATTCACCAAGCCCTGATGTAATATTTACAAAATCCTGTGGCACTTCTGTCAAATAGGTAGTTTCTTTTTCCATAACTGCTGCGCCAATCAATCCTTCACCCATTTCCAGTTTTCTGTCGGGGTATTTTCTTCGATTATAGGCGTAACATGCAGTCATTTCCAATATATTTTTGCCTTCTTCTTCATCTTCGTTAATGATAAAGAAAGCCCCCTGAGTTACATCGATGTATTTAACCAGGTTACTTATAAGTTTGTAAGATAATTCCTCGAGATTGTCAGTATCGTATCTTAAAATATCGCCAAATTTCGCCAAACCATCGGAAATCCAGTTTCTTTCTCTGTCCTCTTCCCTTCGTTTTTCTTCTTCTTCTTTGTTCTTTTTCAACTCATCACGTAAGCTTAACACTGCTTGTCCCAAAACATCGTCATCACCCTGTAATTTGTAAGTAGCATCTACATTTCCATGCCTTAACTTTTCAACAAACCGGTAAACTCTTTCCATCCGGTTAAATTCCCTTTTTATGGAATCATTCAGAATTGCTGTAGTATCTGCATACTTTTTACTCAGCAAATACGCATAAAATCCTAAAACAAAGGGTGAAAGATCTAAAATTATATAAACAGGATTACGCGTATGTTCTCTTATCATCTGATCAACAGTAAGGTCCTTAAAGATAAAATCAATAAACAAAACAAACAGAACCGTTGCCAAACCTATAATAAATCCACTCAGCGTATATTTAAGTACGATGTTATTATCCCTGGGTGCCTTCATATTTAACTAACATTAAAATCATATTTTTAAAAAAATTAAATATATAGATAATTTTAGAAAATTCAAGGATCAGTCAGAGATAATTTTTATATTGTTACCGAGCAAATCATCTAAATTCTTTAATTCTTCGGGGTTATTTTCAATTTCCTCATTTTGCTTTTCCTTCCACTTCTGCAGTCGTTTTTCATCCATTTCCTTTTTGGCCTTAAATGCATTCTCCATAGATTCGCTTTCACTTTCTTTCTTTTTTTCAAGATATTGCCTTTTAATATCGGCGTGAAGCGAATCTTCTTCCTCCAAAGATAGCTTTTGTTTTAAAAGATGAGATTGTATGCCGGCATTTTTTTCTTTCTCCTTAGCTTCAAGTAATACATCATAAGGGCCACGGTTTGATAACAGTTTAACGATCATTGGAGAGGCTTCAATCACAATAAAAAGAAAAACAATAAACAAATTGGCATAGTAAACAGATTTATTAGCTTCAGCCAAACTATTAAGCGCCTTTAATCTTCCTAAAAAACCGGAATACTCTGTAATTCTGCTATTATCATAAATTTGTTCATCTCTCTGATTTTCAAGCCGATCAATTTTTTCTTTATTTTGATCGATTAATTTATTATTTCGTTTAAAAAGCTGACGATACTCTTCATCAACTTTATCAAATTCTGCTTTTTTCTCTTTATACACAGGGCCTTTGCCTTCTTTGTTAGTTGGGCTTCTTCCTTCAGCTTCAGCAATGATCATATTAAAAAGCTCTTGTCGCTCTTTAGCTTTCTGATCTATTTGTTTTTGATATTCCCGGTTCTCTTCCTTCAGATTCTGAATTTCTTCATAATTTTCTTCAACCAATGTTTTATATTCATTTTGTTTTTCCTGATTCATCAGTGCCATTTCACTAAGTATTTCTTTTTCAAACAATTTTAACTCCAAAGGTTTTGAAATAACCACAGCTATTAAAATTGCCAGAATAACCCGGGGGAAAGCAGCAATCAACTCCCGTGAAATCCGCTTCTCTTTTTTCAGGCTGGCGACAATAAACCAGTCAAGGAAAAATACCATAACACCCCAAAATATACCAAAAGGTATTGCAATCCAGGGATTTGGAAAAACGGTAAATAATGCATATATTCCTGTAACAGCTGCCATCATTGCCGTTAAAAGTACAATAGCTCCAATACCAAAAAACTTATTGTACTCCGATTCACATTCCTTCAGGATATAAAGCCGGGCACCCGAACACCAACAGAAAAA
This sequence comes from uncultured Bacteroidales bacterium, assembly GCA_964345495.1. Lineage (GTDB taxonomy): Bacteria > Bacteroidota > Bacteroidia > Bacteroidales > UBA12077 > JAGXLC01. Next base: position 3,477 of record CAYFRV010000108.1, read on the forward strand.
ACGATAAAAAAATCCCATTTTACGATCTTTTTTTTCTACACTTTTCTGATCCTCTGAATCTTCCATAACAAATAATTTTATGAGGCTTACTATTAAAGACTTTACTCTGTATAATTACTTTCTTACTTTGGAAATTAGGTGGGAGGCAATATTATCTAATGGTAACACCTGGTCTACGGCGTTAAGGTCTATAGCCTCTTTGGGCATTCCGAAAACCACACTGGATTTTTCATCCTGGGCGATGGTATAGGCTCCTGCCTCTTTCATCTCCAGTAAGCCTTTAGCTCCGTCATCTCCCATTCCCGTCAGAATCACACCGACAGCGTTTCTCCCTGCATATCTTGCAACCGAACGGAACAATACATCAACAGAGGGCCGATGGCGATTGACTAACGGGCCTTGTTTCACCTCCACATAATACCTGGCACCACTTCTTTTCAGAATGGCATGATAATTTCCGGGAGCTATCAGGACATTTCCCCGTATTACAGAATCGCCGTTATGAGCTTCTTTCACCGTAACTTTGCACGTTTCATTCAAGCGCTCGGCAAAAGATTTCGTGAACTGTTCAGGCATGTGCTGAACTATAATAATTCCCGGGCTGTCATGAGGCAGTGACTGAAGGAGTTTGGCAATAGCTTCAGTACCACCGGTGGAAGCACCAATCGCTACAACAAATTCAGTTGTTTCAACCATGCTCCGTTTTGCGGCATGCGGGATTATAGCATCCGCAGAATGTTTAGGCTCAACATAAATATCCGGAGCAGGAACATTTCTTCGCTTAAGCCTGGAAACGCCCGCTGCTTTAATTGCGTCACAAATCCTTATTTTGGACTCCTCGAAAAAAGCTGAACTATCCATTTTGGTTTTTGTGATGATCTCGACAGCACCGTATTCAAGCGCTTTTATGGCAGTTCGCGTTCCTTTTTCAGTTAAACTGGAGATGATCACTACAGGCATCGGATGCTGAGACATGATTTTTTTCAGAAATGTAATTCCATCCATACGGGGCATTTCCACATCAAGGGTAATTACATCCGGCGTTTCTTTTTTTATTTTACCTGCAGCGATATATGGATCAGAAGCTGTTCCCATAACTTCGAGGGAAGAATCAGAGTTTATAATATCAGACAACTTTTGTCTGACAACCGCTGAATCGTCTACAACCAAAACTTTTATCTTATCAGCCATGTTTTAGATCAAATGTTCGTTAATTTACAAGCTAAGTTAAAAAAACTCGTCAAAGATTTTGACGTTTTACATATCTTTGTCTTACTTCTCCTGTGTATGTATTGAAAATCAACTTTCTCCCCATTTTGCCCCCGGTGCTTGATGCAACGATAGGTATCTTCATATCGCCAAGCATTTCTTCGGCAATTTCAATATTACGCTGGCCAATATAGAAATATGGAGCATGACTTTCAATCACTTCTCCTCCACCAAATATTTTTGCCTTTATATTGTATTTCTTGCTACCGAAATATCTTAGTTTTTCCAATAGCCTTTCTATAGCAATATTTCCGTATTTTGGAGACGCAAGTCCTTCCCCGTTCCATAATGGCAGCATATAGTGTGCCATTCCGCCAATATTCATCGTTGGATCATGAAAACAGACACCTACGCATGACCCAAGAATCGTATTTATAATATGGGGTTCACGCGGAGCAAACAAAGCAGCTGGGTATAAAAAATGTGACTTCTCCGGAATCATGCCGTGCTAAATTAAAAAGTTTCTTCTTCCGATTCACCTTCCTCAGGTGCATCTTTCCCAAAAAACATCTCGTTATCATCAAAAGCAAAACCGCTAATGTTTGACTTTGCTTCGGGAATGGATACTGTGAATTTTGATCCTTTTCCCTCTTCCGTTGCGATGTCAATGTCTCCATCCAGTAGATCCAGGAGACCTTTGTTTATAGAAAGCCCAAGTCCATGTCCCCTGTGAATCGAATCTATACCGGAATCCAGTTTTTTAAACCTGTCAAAAATGATTCGCTGGTTTTCCTTGGAAATACCCTCTCCTTCATCTTCCACTGATATATGAAGGATTTCATTTTTCTCCCAGACATGAATATAGATTTTACCTCCTTTATTACTATACTTAATTGCATTGCTAAGGTGGTTGGTAATAATAAGTTTCACTTTTTCCGGATCCGTTTTAAAATAATAGATATCTCCCCTTACAGGCTCTATATCAAATTTATAATCAACGGTAAGCTCCTTTTTATCCAATTCATATTTAAAAGAATCGATCACACTCTTTATCGTTTGCCTAATATCAACATTCAATACTTCAGGATAAATTTCGCCAGCCTCTATTTTTGCTGCCACGAAAATATTCCTCAGTTGAAAATCCAGGTTAAAAGCCTCGTGGTATATCATTGACACCATTGATTGGACTTTTTTCCAATCTGCCCTTTTAAGCGACATGATATTTTTCGCCAGCCCTAAAATGGAAGAAAACGGATTAATAATTTCATTTGTGATATTAGATAGAAAATGGGATTTAAGCGCTTCTGAGTCTTCCAGTTTCTTATTCACTTCCTTCAACTCCTCATTCAAATGCTGAACTTCAGCCAAAGCTTTCTTATTTTGATCAAATCTTTTCTTCAGCTCCTCTATTAGTTCTTTGTCAGTTAGTTCACTCATTGGTTTGCAGTTTTAATTGTTATGTTCGGACAAAAATAGTTGGTTTTATTTGCTTCAGAGGAACATCCATTCCCATTATAGATTCAGAATGGCCAATAAAAAAATACCCTCCTTTACGCAATTTGGTGCATAGCCTGTTTATAACCTTCTCTTGTGTATCCCTGTTGAAATAGATAAGCACATTACGACAAAAGATCACATCAAACTCCTCAGCAATATTATAAGAAGTATCCATAAAGTTCAGCCTCTTATAAGAAGCTTTATTTCGTAATTCAGAAACTACCCTAACCTTTTTGAGTTTTCTGTCTTTACTACGTAAGAGATATTTCTTTTTTAATTTAGCAGGTACAGTTTCTACCTTTTCTTCTTTATAAACTGCGTTTATGGCTTTTTGAAGTATATCGGTTGAAATATCTGTACCGACTATTCGATAATCTAACCCCGGGAAATTCTCTTTGCACTCACTTAAACTCATTGCAATAGTATAAACTTCTTCTCCGCTGGAACATCCAGCGCTCCATATTTTCATTTGCCGGCTTACAGGGAATTGCCTGACGTATTCGGGAACAACATTCTTCTCAAGAAATTCGAAATGTATAGGCTCCCGAAAGAAATCCGTTTTATTTGTGCTTACCACATCAAGCATGTGGATAATTTCATTTTGTAATCCGTCTTCGCTAAAAACAAAGTCTACATATTCTTTATAATTGTCCATATTAAGCTCCCTTAATCTCTTCTGAAGCCGGCTCTGGAGCATAACCTTTTTTACGTCCGGCAATTTTATGCCTGCATGTTCAGTTATAAAATTACTTAAACGCCGGAAATCCTTATCCGACATCTTAGCACTGAAGACTTTATTTTGATCATCTTTACCGGCCATTACTCATGATAATTTTTAATAAGTACATAAATTAACCCAAATGAACGAACTATTAAAACAAAAATAATTTACATTTAAAACCCAAAACTGTTCATAATTCCCTGTTAAAAGAAATAATAAGATGAAAACAACACTCTTAAGTTTCCTGTAGTATGCGTATCTGTAGGAACTGCATTTTCATCGAAATCTGCTCCAAATGTTGCAGAAGTGTACTCTGTTTCCAGCGCAAATCTTGTTTTACCCGAATTAAAGATTACCCT
>CAYFRV010000108.1:7362-8514 GCA_964345495.1 uncultured Bacteroidales bacterium
TTTTTAGTAAAACCGGCAAATAAACCTAACTGAAACTTATCTCCATTTGTGTGAATATCGGTCCATAGAGACAAATTTCTAATAGGCAAGTAAGAACGTTCGTCAGTGGCAAAATCAACAGATTCAACCGCAAACCCGGATATTTGAAGCACATCCGGTATATTCTGGCCTGAAACTGCCTCAAATTTAACGGTAACCGGCTCCAAAGCCAATTTCGCAAACGCAATAGCTGACAGTCCGCTAACTGTATTATCTGTCTTAATATTCGACTCAGTCACTAGCCTCGGCATGATGGTTTTATATGCTATTCCTGCCCCGGCATTCAGCATTGAGCTATTATAATGCAGTTGAAGATGCATATCCGGAGTAACTGAATTTCTTAGGTATTTAGAAGATGGTTCAGGAGCTCTGCTTGTATAATCCCTCTGAGACAAAGCCGCGGCAATCAGTTTAAAATTACCAAAATTTTGGGTCAGCCTAATTTGCGGGTTCCGTGCAAAAGGTTGCATCGGAACACCCGTATTAAACGCCACAGTACCCGGAAAACAAGAAGTAACAAGCATTGGATTCCAGTACTGTCCAAGTATAAGTTGTGTATTATCCCAGTCAAGTTTTAAAAATGCATGCCGCATTCTGAAAAGATTAATGTTGTCATTTGCCTGAGCAAAAAAATCACCTTCAATGACTCCCGAGGTTTTCGCACCAAAAGCATCCGGACCTTTAATGGTTCCTGATAATCTGGTCTGAACTGCCAAAATATTGAAAGAAGACTTTGCATTGATGTCATCGCCATTTGCATCAAAATTTTCAGTAGCCGGCCAAAGTAAAAAATGGCCTTCACGTGCATTCACCGTCTGGCGTGAATCGAAAAACGCATCATTTTTTACAAACCCGGAGAATGAAATTCCCCAATCATTTTCCTCTTTATCCTGTGAAAAAACAGATAACGGCAAAATAAAAAATATCGCTAATAATACTGATAAGTTCATTTTTCTCATAAAACATTTATTTTAATAATTTTCGTAATCATCATCATTTAAATTATTACCCATGGAGATATTCACTCCCTTTCTTTGTGATTTTTGATTATTCCGGGAGTTTTCATTTTGTTGAGGCTGAAAGTGATTTAAGTTGGATTTCTTACTGGTCGAT
>CAYFRV010000109.1:0-4666 GCA_964345495.1 uncultured Bacteroidales bacterium
TTAACTCCAATTCTTATTGGTATTAAAAGTGCTTGTTGAGTAACTAAAAATCCAGATTGTAAGTATACCCCAATGTTTTTGTTTATTTTGCAATTAATCCCTGCTCCCAGTTCTCCGAGAGCACTGCCTTTTCCATTTTCATATTGATTCCAAATGTGATTATATCCGACCTTCAAATTTATAAATGGAGTGATTCCGGTTTCAAAAGGTGAATATTCAATGTCTGTAAATATTGATATCCCGTTTATTCCTTCAAAATTTAAATACCCTAATCCAATAGCTGTCATAAACTTATTATTGAAACTTAATCCATTTATAATATTTATGTCCATACCATTTTGCTCATTTTCCAGATTATAACCCTTCCAATCGGGGCCGGGATCAACATCTACAATAGTATATTGATATTTCAAAAATCCTGTCTCAATTTTACTTTTAAAATCAGTTTGTGCGTATCCATCAATTATCGCAGTGATGAAAAATAAGACCAATAATACTCTTTTCATTTTTTTAAAAGAGATTAACTATAATTAGCTCACAATTTCCTTTCTTCTCAGAAGAAAATAGAACAACACCAAAAATCCGATGATTAGTGTATAAATAAAGGTAAGTCCGTTTGAAAGGACTCCAAAGCTCACGCCTGCGTTAGGATCGAAATTGAAAATATAAAACAGCTGATAGATCAAATAGTGTGTGGTTCCTATGCCTCCGGGTGTGGGAAGCGCCCAGCCTATTCCTCCTACAAAAAGGACAATAACCGCAAAATACCATCCTTTCCCATTGGTTGCCGGGAGCGCTTTGAGTGCAAAGTAATTCATGGTAATCAATACGACCCAGATAAGTACTGTTAATACAAGAAATTGTCTGTACTTCTTTAAATATAAAGTTTGCTTTATAGATATTAACACTTCTTTCAAAATTTTCTTCAGCTTTTCATGATAGCCTTTTGAAATAATAAAATAGCCAATAGCAAGAAGTACAACAAAAGCAATAATAAAATACAAATAATAAGCTTCGAAAAAAGTCTCTCTGGGATCAGTTGCCTGATTTTCAAGGTAAGTAGTAAATAATCCGATTAACCGGTCAAATTCAAGGATAAAAAGCGTCAAAAGCCCCAATCCCAATACCAGCAAATCATAAATACGTTCAGAAACAACTGAACCAAAACTTCTGGTCAATGGAACACTTGTTATTTTTTGAAGAGTGGCGCATCTGACTATTTCACCCAGCTTTGGGGTGAAGCTATTTACAAAATAACCCATTACCGTAGAAGTAAAAATATGTCTTTTTTTTACATCATACCCAAGATTATGAATAAGTATTCTCCATCTCAGGGCTCTTAAAATAAAGGTAACCAAAAGAAAAACACCTGTTAAAAACACATAAAGCCACTTTGCTTGTGTAATACTTTCCCAGATACGGTCCAAAGGTTTGTTTCGCAAAGTAAGAAAAAGGAACAAACCACCCAATAAAACTCCAATAATGGTATGTAATATATTTCGTTTTTTTCGGTTCATAAATTCATTCCAATCTCTCAGTTATTTGGCCCGAATAATTCAAAAATTATTAGCTTGCTAATTTAAAAAAATGTTTTTATTCGTTTTAAATATTAAAATTAAATTCATATAATACCTAAACTCCGCAAGTATTCATTAGTCTTTTATCAAAATTGACCGACGGATTAGGGTATGCAAAAAGTATATACTTCATTACTATTTAGCCTTCTTCCCGCGGATCTTCCACTATTTCAAGTTTAGCCATTTTTTCCACTTCCATGCTCGGGTAACCAAACTCTTCAACAATTTTACCGAGAAGCAAATATACACCATCACCTCTAAATGGATAGGTTTTCAATGTATCAGGAAAATGGACAGTATCAAAGAAATCGCCTTTTGAATCAACAAATGTCGCAAAGTTCATTATTTCTTTATTAACTGTGCGAACATACTTTATTGTGACCAGTTGGCCAATTAAACGAACTTTTTTCCCGACATAATTGAGCATTTCATTCACATTCAGTTCTCCGCGAAATTTAGTCTTTAACAAATCAAAATAACTCAAAGTAACCGGAAAATCCAGAAATTCTATTTCATCGTATGCATCCTCAATATTATTTTGCTCAAATTCAGGGAGTTTATATTTTTTTGTTTCATTGTATTCAAAAAGCTCCGGTTCTTCTGATTCCGATTTAGCTTTGTCTCCCATATACATTCGCCAGAGCAATTCCGCTTTAGCCATTCCTGTGAAATTTAATGCTCCTATACGAATCAGTGTGATCATCTGTTCTTTAGGTATTGAGGTAAGCTTCAAAAGCTCATCTAAACTTTCAAAGGGCCCGTTTTTCTGTCTTTTTTCAAGTATTTCCTTAACTACAGAATGTTCCAAACCTTTAACATGAACAAAACCAAGATGAATAGTATTATTGCTAACCCGTGTCAAATAATTACTCTCATTCACTGAAGGAAGTTTTATTTCTGCCCCGTAGCGTTTTGCCTCATTCAGGTAAACCCATGTTTTATAAAAGCCGCCAAAATTATTAATAACGGCAGTTAAAAACTCTAATGGATAATGAGCCTTCAGATACAAGCTCTGAAAACTCTCCATGGCGTATGAAGCAGAGTGTGCTTTGGAAAAAGAATACCCGGCAAAAGATTCAATTTGTCTCCAAACCTCTTGTATAACTTTCTCAGAATAACCTTTATTTCTACAATTTGAAAAGAATTTTTCTTCAATGCGTTTAAATTCCTTTTTGGAGCGAAATTTTCCACTCATTGCTCTTCTCAGAATATCGGCATCGGCCAGGTCAAGTCCGGCAAAATGATAACAAACCTTTAATACATCCTCCTGATACACCATAATCCCGTAAGTTTCACTAAGTTGTTCTTTCATTACCGGATGAATGTATTCAAAATCATTCGGGTTGTGGTACCGGCGAATGTATTCCTTCATCATACCAGATTTTGCGACTCCGGGACGAATTATTGAAGACGCTGCCACAAGAGTAATGTAATTATCGCAATTCAATTTCTTCAACAATCCTCTCATTGCCGGGCTTTCAATATAGAAGCAACCGATTGTTTCACCAGAGCGCAGTAACTCTTTTGCTTTCGGATCATTTTTTATTTCATTGGTTTGATGAATATCAATACGTTCATCATGATTTTGTCCGATAATTTCTGTTGCTTCTTTAATGTGACCGATTCCACGCTGACTTAAAATATCAAGCTTTTCAAAGCCTATATCCTCAGCAGAATACATATCCCAATGCGTAGTAGGATAACCTTTAGGTGGCATATCAAGTGCCGAATAATAGGTAATGGGCTTTTCCGAAATCAAAACACCTCCAGCGTGAATGGTACGAATATTAGGAAAATCTGTCAAATTTTGCGCAAACTGAAAAATGCGGTCATAGACAGGGTCCCTGTTCACATAAAAACCGGGTTGCGCAACGAGATTATCTATCTCGGATTTTGGAAGCCCATAAACTTTTCCAAGTTCACGCAATATGGAACTGCCTTTAAAAGTAGAAATTGCTCCTAACAATGCAGTGTTTTCATGTCCAAAACGCCAAAAAATATAGTTCAGGATGTGATCTCTTTCCTTCCATGAATAATCAATGTCAAAATCCGGTGGACTACTACGTTTTGGATTAATAAACCGTTCAAAATATAAATTAAGTTCAATGGGATCAACATCTGTGATATACAAGCAATAGGCCACAATACTGTTAGCTCCGCTGCCTCTCCCGACATGCTGAAAACCATTATCCATGGAATATTTAACAATATCATGAGTAATTAAAAAATAGGCTGAAAAACCAAGTTCATCAATAACTCTTAATTCTTTCTCAATTCGTTCCTCTATTTGGGGAGAATTGTTTCCATATCGCCTTACCATTCCTTGCTTTGCAAGTTTTACCAGACGTTCCTTATCGATTTCCTTACTTTCAGTAAAGTGTTGTTTGTTTTTTATTGATTTATCATAATGCAAACCACATTCCTGAATTAATTTTTCTGTATTTTCTTCTAAGAAAGGAAAATTGCGGCATGCTTTTTTCACCTCAAACGGACTAAAAAAAAGTTCATTTTTACTGGCAAGCCATTCTTCTTTTAATTGTGAAAGCAAAGTATTATGATCAATAGCCCGAAGATGTCTGTGTATCTCCCACTCATAGGCCTCCAAAAAAGTTGCCGGATTAAAATAAATGTATTTATGTTGACAATTTTTATAATTTTCTGAGAATAACTGGTTTATTTGTCCATAACTAACCCCTGTAAATTCATTTTCAGAAAGCTCACAAGCTTGTTTCTTGCCCAAAGGATAAATAAAATAAACATCATCAAGATCGGGTGCGTTTTCGGGGAAAAAAGAATTATTCAGGGAATATTTACTAAAAAACCGATTTAGGTTATTAAAACCTTCATTATTCTTAGCAATTCCCGTATACAACCACTCATCCTTATTCCGGAATTCGATACCTCCGACGGGACGGATGTTATATTTCTTGCATTCGTTAACAAACTCAATAATTCCTGTGGTATTGTTAATATCAGTCAAACATAACACATCTATCTTATATTCAGACGCTTGCCTGACAAGCTTGTCAACAGGGATAACACCATAACGTAAACTGTAGTAAGATCTGCAAATCAAAGTCATATCAATA
>CAYFRV010000109.1:4766-8502 GCA_964345495.1 uncultured Bacteroidales bacterium
AATATCTTGCTACCAAGGGCATTCGGCGCCCTACTCCAAAAGCTTTTGAAGAAATTCTTAATACCGGTGGTGACTGGTAGCGTTTATATTCACTATTATTAACCATTCTGACGACCTTTTCCACCAATTCTCTGTCGAAGCCTCTTTCTTCATAAATGTCGTCAATTGATTTTTGAAGTTCAATATAATCAAAAAGAATTTTATCCAGTACTTCATATTCCGGCAGGGTGTCACTGTCCTTTTGATCCGGAGCCAACTCGGCTGAAGGCTGCTTTTTAATGATATTGACGGGAATGAGTTCTTTCTGAGAATTTATAAACTCCGCAAGCCGGTAAACATCTGTTTTATAAACATCACCAAGAACAGAAATAGCTCCATTCATATCTCCATATAACGTTGCATAACCAACAGCAGATTCACTCTTGTTGGATGTATTGAGGAGGATATTACCAAACTTATTTGAAACGGCCATTAACAATGTTCCTCTGACTCTTGCCTGTATATTTTCTTCTGCTGTACCACGCTCAGTATTTTTAAACAGATCGGACAATGCCTGATCAAAGGATTCCACAATATTATTGATAGGAACTGTGTTATACCGCACCCCCAAATTGTTAACCAAATCTTCTGCATCTGAAACAGAACTTTCAGAAGAAATCTCCGAAGGTAACAGCATTGCCTGCACATTCTCTTTTCCAAGGGCTTCAGCGGCAATAGCCAATACCACTGCGGAGTCAATACCTCCCGAAACTCCCACAATTGCTCTATCAAATTTTAATTTCCGGAAAAAATCCTTTAACCCAAGTACAAGTGCGTTGTATATCTTTTCAATATAGTCCGGTGAATCATGTGTTTTATGATGCTCCTCTTTTTCCAGCAGCGATTCTAGTTCTATCACTTTATAATCTTCACCAAACCAATTCAACTCTTCCATAATTACTCCATTTGTATGAATCGCAAGTGAAGCACCTTCAAAAATAAGTTCTGTTTGGGCTCCTACTTGATTTACATAAAACACCGGAAGATTATACTCTTTTGCTTTTCTTAAAAAAATGTTTTTCTTACCCCAGATTTTAGTATAAGAAAATGGGGAGGCGGCAATATTAATGAGCATATCAGGGTTATATTCCTGCAGTTTCTTCATTGGCGAAACATTATACAATTCCCTGCGTCCGAACAAACTCTCATAAGGCTGATCATCCCAAAGATCTTCGCAGATTGTCAAAGCAATCTTCTTTCCTTTAAACTCGACAATATTAAACTTCCTATTTTGTTCAAAATATCGATACTCATCAAAAATATCATACGTGGGCAATAAAGTTTTATCCTGAACTGACTTCACTTCACCTTCCTCTATGAAATATGCTGAATTAAGCAACATTTTTCCTTTCGCATTAGGGTTAAGCCGCGGACCTCCCAGAATAGCAGCTATTCCATAACAGGATTTAGCAATCTCTTTAATTGTGGCATCACACTGATCAACAAAAATTTGATAATCCAGAAGGTCTTGTGGTGGATAGCCACATACCGACAATTCAGAAAAAACAACCAAATCGGCTCCGTCATTTTTGGCTTTCTGAATGTGATCCAGAATTAACGCCTTATTATATTCAAAATTTCCTACATGATAATTTAATTGTGCCAGTGCTATCTTCATAATTAAAAACAGTTTTTAACAACATTGATTAAAATAAAATTCCCAATCGAAATGAAACGTTACCTGAAGTGACTTTGTTATTGTTATTTTTTGTTATATCAAGAAAGCCGTTTTTATAGGTTATACCACCCACCAGGGCGGTGCTGCCTCCAATCGAATATTCAATCCCGGCTCCAATATAATAACCAAGATTGTACCAATTCACCTCATCACTTACATTCACATCGTTGGCACCTGGCAAATCGGCGCTTGACTTTATATTTATCGCTGCATCAAGGCCAAGATGAGTAAAGAAACTTGTATAGCCTATTTCAATGGTTTTAAATTTCAAGCCAAGCGGGATATCTATATACTGAAGGTTATAACTTACAACACCATTTGTTATTTCATAAGTTGTATCTTTGGCTGAAATATTTTTACGATCCTTATAGTGCAGCTTTCCTTTAATATTGTTAATAGAAATACCTGTAGAGTATGCATATCTTTCTGCAAAAAAATTATCAAAATTTAACCCGGCATTAAAACTAATTTGCGAACCATCACTTTCCACATCCTTTGAATCGGGTGACATCCAGGAAATCTGAGGCTCTCCAAAAACAGTAAATGTGTATTCATTTTGAGCGTAAAGGCTATGTGAAAAGCAAAACAGAATTAAAATGAATAAATATTTTTTCATAATTTTCATCTTTAATATAATTGAATTAAACTTGTTTCAAAAATAAGATTTACTCAATATTTATACCAAAATATAAGAAGCAATCTAATGACAAATTTAAAATAAAAACGATAGAGTTCTGTTAATTATATTATAACCTGAATTCCGCAAACATTCACTGATTTTAATCAAAATTTAATAGCGGATTGTGGGGGTAAACAAAATATTGACTACATTTCAAATAACTGATTTTAACAAAAAAAATACAAAGACTATGAAAAAATATATTTCCATACTGTTTATCGTTTTTTTGATGGCCTATGGATGCGGAAAAAAAAATAAGTTTGATGTCGATGTTTCTGACATTGATGTAACTGTAGATATAAAACGGCTGGATCAGGATATATTTCAGGTAGAGATAGACAGTATTCACAAGGAAATTCCGCGTTTAAATGAAAAATACGGTGAATTTTTCAAGCTTTATAATCAACGCGTAATAAATATTGGAAACTCCAACAGCAAAGCATACGCTGATAACCTGCAGGCCTTCCGTAGCGATTACGGAATTAATGATGCTCGTGAAAAAGTAAAGGAAAAATATCCGGAATTAGATGATCTGGAAGAAAAATTAACAGATGGTTTCAAACACTACAGGCATTATTTCCCTGAAAAACAAATACCTGCAGTTTATAGTTTTATAGGCGGATTCAATCAATCTATTGTTATTGCAGACAGTGTACTTGCTATAGGACTGGATAAATACCTTGGAAGAGAATGCGAAATATACGATAAACTGGGCTGGGAAGAATACCGTCAAAAAAATATGTATAAAGAGAAAATACCTTCGGATTGCATGAAATCGTGGGCAAAAACAGAATGGGTATTTAACGACTCTACTGACAATGTTTTATCCAACATGCTTTATAATGGAAAATTGCTGTACTTTACAAGAGCAATGTACCCCAATACACATGATACGCTAATTACAGGTTTCACAGGAAAGGAGCTTAAATGGTGCAAGGCCAATGAAAAACACATGTGGGAATACCTGATTGACAAAGACCTCCTCTACTCAACTGACTATATGACAATTAATAAAATGGTAAATCCGGCACCATTCACATCGGGTTTTCCGAGACAATCTCCGGGCCAGGCTATAAATTGGCTGGGATGGCAAATAATTAAAACATATATGGATAGAAAATCTGATACAGATTTAAAGGATTTAATGAATGAAAGTGATTATCAAAAAATTCTATCTGGATCTAAATATAATCCTTAATTTCAGTAAAAAGTGGCAGTGTCAGGCGCAGGTATAGTTGCAGGAGAAAAGGGCGATGGAGAGAAATAGCGAAGGGGCGAAGAGGTGAACTGGCGAAGAAGTGAAAATGCGAAAGAGCGAAGAGGCGACTTGGCGATGAAAC
>CAYFRV010000110.1:0-1570 GCA_964345495.1 uncultured Bacteroidales bacterium
TTTATTTAGCAGTGTCTCTAATTGAATTTTGTTTCAATATCTTTTTATCAATTTTGCCATGAGCGGTTTTAGGTAATTCTTCCATAAATTCTACATATTTTGGCACTGAATAAGGTTCCAGATTATTGGCGCAGTATTCTCTTATATCTTTCTGGGTTTTCTCTATACCCGCCACCGAAACAACATACGCTTTTATTGCCTGCCCCAGAATTTCATCATCAACGCCGATTACAGCACATTCGCTAATACCATCAATCTGATTAATAATTCCCTCAACCTCTTTTGCGCTGATACGCTCACCCCTGGATTTAATCATATCATCCTTCCTTCCTAAAAAGTAAAGAAATCCTTCATCATCCTGTTTGAAGTAATCACCCGTAAACAATAAATTCTCTTTAAAACCCAATGCGGGTTTAAATGATTTTGCCGTTTGCGCTGGCGCATTCCAATAACCCTGCATGACGTTGGCACCCCGAACGATCAACTCTCCTACTTCTCCGGGTTTTACTTGCTCTCCATTTTCATCAATAATGAACACCTCGCAATTAGGCATTGCTTTACCAACAGAATCCGTTTTTTCATCCACTTTATCAGGCGGGAGATAACTTATTCGCTTACACTCTGTTAGTCCAAACATTGAGTAAATTTGTACGTGGGGTATCGAATTTCGTAATTTTCTGATATGTTCAGCAGGAAAAGCTGCACCGGTATTTGTAAGATACCTCAGTGAACTCAGATCAAAAGAATTCAGATTAATTGTTTTAAAGATCATAGCCACAATGGTTGGCACTATAGGAAAGCCGGTAACCTTTTCACGGGCAACAAGATTCAGAACACGTGAAAGGAAAATAAACGATTTTTCCAGCACAATGGTACCTCCAAACATAAACGCCATAATTACCTGGTACAAACCATAATCAAATGACAGAGGCAAAGTATTCAGAATGATATCATCCGGCGTATTTTCCAGGTATTGTATTATGCTGCGCGCTGCTGAAATAATGCTGCGGTGACTTTCCATGACTCCCTTCGGTTCGCCGGTTGAGCCGGAAGTATAAACAAGACCTGCAAGATCAACATCCAGACATCTGTTTTTCTGTATATTTTGAGCTTCATACCAATCAACATCTAAAGCCGAAAAAGTAAATAAATTATTCCATGAATATTGATGTATGTTTGCATCATCTTCAGTCAGAGATTCCTCAGTTTTTGTCCAGACAATGCTGCAAGGGTGGCTGTTTTCAAGAAGCGCCTTATTAATTGTATCTTTCTTGGCAATATCGGCTATAATTACAGCAGGTTTGGAATCATTAATTATATAAGAAAATTTCTGCAACTGAACAGCACTGTTTATGATAACAAATATTCCACCTGCTTTCATTGCTGCATAAAAGGAAATCACCAATTCAGGGGCATTATCCATATATATCAACACACGGTCCTGACGCTGTAATCCCATATCTATCAACTTATCGGCCAAAATATTCACGTATTTGTAAATATCAGAATACGTGTAACGTTGTTCCTGAAATATCAGAGCTTCCTTATCCGGATAGTTTCTGGCAGATCT
>CAYFRV010000110.1:1670-8448 GCA_964345495.1 uncultured Bacteroidales bacterium
AGAACAGGTGACATCCTCAGGTAATCGGTTGTTTGTTGTTTTCTCTTAAATGAGTTAAAAATATTATTTACAGCTTCCGGCGTTTTATGAACAATATTTGCTACATCTTTTGGTTCATAGCCATTTTCATAAGCATACCACAACAAATCCATTTCACGGAAAGGAAGTTGAAAAAAGAATTCCTCCTGTGTTTGCTCTGCCGAATACGTGTCTGTGGTAGGAGTACGCTGAATAATCTCTTTCGGAACCCCAAGATGTTCTGCAATCTGGTAGACCTGTGTTTTGTAAAGATGCCCTATAGCCATGACATCTACCCCACCATCTCCGTGCTTTACAAAGAAACCCTGGTTTATTTCCTGTTTATTGGACGTTCCAATAACAGAATAATAATTGCGTTCTGCATGGTAATAAAGCATACACATTCTGGAACGCTGTTTAAAATTTGAGGCAGCCATTATCTGCAAAAATTCAGGAGCGGGCAAAGTTTTCTTTTGTTCATTGCCGTTATCATCCACCAATGTTAAATAGAATACTGAAGGCAAGTTCGTTTCAATAGATGATTCCCTGAGGCCAATCTTAAATTTGTGGATATCCGGGTTGTATTCAGGGAACACCCTTTTTACAGCCGCATCGCGTCTGGTATAACACCCAAAACCTTTTAAAGTATCAGTTATATCCTCAATTTCATATTTCACATTATATGTTTTGGCAAGTAATTTACCAAGCTCCACACTTTCAGGACTGGAATCCGTTTCAGGCATCATAACAGCAAGAATTTTATCACTGCCAAGTGCCCTGGCAGCCAATGCCAGTGTTGCAGCAGAATCAATACCTCCACTAACACCAATAACACCACCTTTTCTGCGGAATTTATAATAAACGTCTTTCTTTATTCTCTGACAAATCGTATCTATATAAGCTTCCACATTATCAATTTTCAGAATATCTTTTGTAAAGGGAATTGTAGTTTTCATAATATTAAAGTATTAATAATTAATAAATTGAAATCATAACTCAACATGTTTTTTTATCTTAAGGACCGAAGCATCAGTCCTGTTTGATTCATTGTTTTGAATAAACTGATCATAGAGCAGTTGGGTTGATATAATTCCAACCAGCGCCATATCATCCATTTCTGAAATATTTTTCCCCCGGGCATATTTCTGTTTCAGACCAAAAACCTTCAATGGATCGAAGATGCCGTAACTTTTTACCTTATCTTCGGTCATCACACTTCTAATCAAATCCGAAGAACCTGTCTCACTTATCAGATGGGATATAGGTGCCCTGTAGGCTTGCTTGGGTCGGTTGACAATGCGTTCAGGAAGTTTATCTGCCATAACTTTTTTAAGCAAATATTTCTCTGTCAACCCGTTTAATTTAAATTTCTCAGGCAAAGAAGCGCAAAACTCCATAAGTCGATGATCAAGGAAAGGATAACGCCCTTCTACAGAATTGGCCATAGCCATTCGATCGCCCTGGGAAGAAAGCAAATAACCGGACATAAAAATATTGATCTCCAGCCATTGGGCTTTTGCCAAAGGAGTCCATGTTTTAAAATTCTCAGGAAGCGAATTGATAACATCATCCACTGGATCGTAAGTATCATAGCCATTAATTTTGGCTGAAGAAAGATAATTTACGATTCGCGACGTATTGTTCCATCTTATCAAATGAGAATAGACAGGCGAATTTGTTTCCTGAAGCTTATATCCAAAAAACATTTTCAGCATACCGGGATTGGCATCACGAATATATGGGATATAAGGATACAACTTTTTGAGCAACAACGGGCGATACTTCGAGTCTGGATATTTTGCCCAAAATTGCCGGATAATGGTTTCCTTAAAAATATTATAACCAGCCAGCATTTCATCAGCACCTTCACCGGTTATCACAACTTTTATATTATTATCACGCACCAATCGTGAGAGGAAAAACATAGGAGCCGGAGCAGTTCGAATAATCGGGGCCTCTGTATGCCATATTACCTTTGCAAAATATTCCCCGATCTCTTCATTCTTGCATGTAAACCGTTTATGTTCGGTTTTCAAATATGCTGAAGCTTCATTCTGATAATCTGTTTCATCAAATTGAGCTTCATCAAAGCCAATCGAAAAAGTTTGAAGATTCTGAGGCTGTAATTTTTTTATGAAACTGGTTGTAGCTGTAGAATCGAGACCACCGCTTAAATATGCAGCAACAGGAACATCTGAGCGCAAACGCAACTTAATAGCATCATTTAAAAGCGCTTCAAATCGTTCCTTTGCTTCCGGAAGTGAATAATTCTCCTTGCCCGAGAAGTCAAGATCCCAATACCGTTTTATTTCAATCTTTCCATCTTTTAAATTCATGTAATGACCGGGTGGCAACTCATAAATATCTTTAAAAAAAGTATTGGGTGACAACGGTGACCAGAATGTAAAAGTCTGCAGCAAAGCTTTATTATTGATCTGGGGAGTAACTTTCGGGTGTTGTAAAATAGATTTAATCTCAGAAGCAAATAAGAAGGTTCCTTTTTGGCTGGTATAATAAAAAGGCCTGATTCCCACCCTGTCGCGGGCAAAGAATAAATTTCCTGTTTTTTTATCCCAGATAGCAAAAGCAAACTGGCCATTCAATTTGGACAAGCAAGCTTCCCCATAAGATGCATACAACTGAACAAGCACTTCCGTATCTGACTTTGTTCTGAACTGACATCCTTCCCGTTCCAACTCCTGTTTCAACTCAAGATAGTTAAATATCTCTCCGTTAAATACAATCCAATATCGCTGAGACTGGTCAGAAATTGGCTGTGTGCCTCCTTCAAGGTCAATGATATTTAATCGCACATTTCCCATTGCTACATGAGAGGAAGTAAGTATTCCGCATTCATCCGGCCCCCTGTAATGTATTTGTGCCAACATTTGTTTCAGGACGTGTTCCTGATTATAGCTTTCCGGGGGAAAATCGCATATTCCGGCAATTCCGCACATAAAAAATTAAGTTTTAACAGCAAGCTTTTGAGTCACATAATTGGCAATAGCATTAATGGACTCAAAATTTTCTTCAATAAAATCTTTGTCTTCTGTTTTTACATTAAATTGGTCCTCCAGGAATGTAATTAATGTAATGAATCCCATAGAATCAAAATATCCTTCTTTGAATATCATGGTATCATATTTAATAGCACCGGGATCAGAAAATGCATTTTCGGTTATGAACTGGTAAACACTTTCTTTAATTTGATTATCGTTATACATTATGTAAAATTTATTTGGTTAAACAATTGGTATTAAATGAAATGATATGTACAGGGTTTAACCCCAATTTTGTACACTCTTAATACAATTTACTTCAAAAAATCGAGATTTAAAAACGAATTTCCAAAATATAATAATCTAACAATCAATTTTGTGTTTGGTTTGGTTTACTTCCCTGTTTTAACAATAATTCACATCAAACAGTTTCCACTAATAAAACAGGGCGATACAAAGCAGAAGTATAAAAACGTCAAAAATCTATTCTTCATAAGAACATCGCTCTTTAGCTCCTATATCAACGGCTTCACCACAATGCTTATAAATTACGTCCCAGCTGTATTTTTTATTTAACCCCCTATCAAGGCAAACGGACTTTTCCTTTAATGAAAAATTTTCTCCTGCTTCATTTTCAAATAAAGGATCTTCAAATACGGAATTTTTACCATTGCCTGTACGAATCGAATATGCTTCCAAACCACCATAATGATTAAATATTCTCTTAGGTGTTGAAGTAAAATAGCAATTATAGTCTGTAACACTAGTGCCACTAAAAGAAATCAAACTTCCTGTATGAGCTTCTGCATAAAAAATATTATTATACACTTCTAAATTTGAACCCTTTAACGCTACAGAATTATTAAAAAACGTATTATTCAGAACAATACCCTTATTTATATCAATAAACCACGCCCCCACGCTATTCTCTTTAATTATATTTCTATAAACAAAACTATTTTTGGAATGGCTGTAAATGCCGCACGGACTGCCAGATATGACATTATTGGTTATTTTCACAGAATCAGAACCATAACCCAAATAAACAGCAGCTCCTCCATGTCCTTCATTTGTGGGCCCTTTTAAAATATTGTTTGTTATCTGTCCATTTTTCGATTTATTGGCTATAATGCAAAATTTATTTCCTGTATCCGTACGATCTATGTTACTGTTGCTGATTTTATAATTGGTGCACCGGTCAAGTTGTATACCATCTCCAGCCGATTGCGACTCTGCTTTTCCAACCCGGAACCAGTTCTGGTTCACCCTGCGAATCTGGCAGGAATCAATAAGCAATCCGGAAACATGCCTTGCAAAAACGCCATCATCGGCGATTCTTTCAATTAAAGAATTTGTAATAGTTATATTCTCAAGTGGATCTTTCTGGCTATGCCCCATCAATCGAATGCCCCATAAAAAATCGCTTGTTTGGCATCGTTCTATTTTGATTTCACGGCTATCGCCTCTTATTCTAAAGCCGAAGACGTTATTGCTATTGCCGGTTAAATTGATGTTTTTTATTTTGATACCCTGAGAATTATAAATATCCACAGCTTTCTCAATAGCTCCGGCCTGGATAACCGGAGGCTCACCTTCGCCATAAGCATCAATCGTTACGCCAGACTTACGATAAATATTCAACGTTTGGTATAAAGGCAATTCAGTAGAACGTTTAATAAAGTAGGAAGTATTCGAAGTGATATCTACCTCTTTCCAGCTAGCGTAAGGATTGTCAATGGTTCCATTCCGAGAACTGCTATTTGTATTTTGCGGGTCAATGTACACACGATCCCCTGAACCAGCAAGTTGACAAGCAACTAATAGTAACAACACAACAATTAATCCTGCTTTATTAGTTACATTTTTAGCATAAATATTCATCATTCTCTTTTTTTTGCTTTCTACTAAAATCTTTTACTTTAATCCCACTATTTTCTTAACATTTTTACGCAGAGAATAAGGCACATTCTTACGGATGCTCTGAGCAACCGGAAAAACATACTTCATTCCCAAAAATTTTGATATTGGCGGTATACGGTAATTATTTTCTGCTGCGAGCTGTAAAATTTCCTTTCCAAAAGGATCCTTATCATAAAGAATTGATTCAATATAAAAGCGTTTCATCTTATTGTATTTCTCAATATCAAAAACATCTTTATACAAATGTTGTAGACCTAATATTTCTAAAGTCAGCAATGTTCGTGCGCATTTAAAACACACAGAGCAATTTTTCACCTCATCAAGCGAAGTATTGGTACAAACATACAGATGATTGTATGATGCTTCCAGTGAAGCCACTTGTTTTGTCTTTTCAACACGTGACAGTTCGGATCCCGCCAAAACACACTCCATAGATTCAGTAGAAAACAAACCACAAGCTAATGGATCTGTATAACCTATCTTAAAAATATCCGTTGTAAGAAAATCTTTATAGGTATAACTTGAAGCATAAAGATATTTTGAAAAAAGCTTCTGTAATACCATTGCAGATGCAACGTTTCTGGGTAATACAGATAACATAAAATCAGAATCTATTATTTCATGAAGATTTGAGTCAATTTTAATAAATGGCAAATTTACTTCCTCTTCAAATTTTTTCAGGAAATCGTACCGTTTGTCAAAAAATATTTGCGCATTATCACCATGCGCACCCACATTGTTGTAAATTAAATGAGTTACTTTATAATGAGGTGTTTTAATATCATTAAAATAATAATCCCCAAGCAAGCTGAATGAGTCAATCCCGCCGGAAAACCCGGTTACCACATTTTTATTGCCTGGATTCATTTGTGTATGACTTAATTCTTTGGGATGTATTGTGATTTCATGAAAACCCGGATTCAAAATTGAATATATCTTCATGATATTGTTCGTAAGGTTATAATAAAGCCTCTCAGAAACAGGTGCATCGAGATATATATCTTCATTAAGTTTCATTGCATGAATAAAAAGTCCTGTTAAAAATGCATCAAGCACTTCGTGAACGGTGTATTCCTCATATTTTTTATCCACAGCAAACCACAAATCACATGCACCTTGACCTGTTTCAATTCTGGAAACCAGTTTCACTTTGTCTCCTTCAATCGACTTTTTCACCTTGTTTATCTTCATACGAATAAATAATTAAACGATTAATCCATGTTTAAAGTTGAATGGAATTGTATGCTTATTTGACCTGATTGCTGGATAGCTGTTTACCGGCTATTAATTAAACCTCACTATTTTTTCTTCTGTAAGGCTATTTCAATGTTTCAGCTTCTATGAAATAGAATGAATTTTATTACTTCATTAACACGTTCAAATTAGTTATAACTTTATTAAAAATCAAGAGCAGCATTGCTAATTTTAATAAAACATTTTTGTATTCCTTTCTAACTTTTCAATTCATTCATTGCAAATTTCAGCAACTACATTGCCCTGGTTGTTCATTTGTTTCAGAATGACTTTTTTTATTTCCCCGGTCCATTCGGCGTTGTAATTTTTTTCTATTCTGATATAATTGTCGGTATATCCGAATATTTTTCCATCCTGATTGTGGTTTTCGAAGAGTGTTTCTCTTGTTTCTCCCAGATGTTGCCTGTAGAATGCCGTTTTTTTCATTTCGGCAAGCTCTTGTAATTTTTCACATCGTTGTTGTATCTCTTCAGCGGGAACTTGCTCTTTCATGCTGGCGGCAGAAGTATTAGGTCTTCGGGAATACGGGAACACATGGTAAAAACTGGCATCCAGATTTTGAAGAAATTTCAAGGTTTCCATAAATT
>CAYFRV010000111.1:0-2539 GCA_964345495.1 uncultured Bacteroidales bacterium
CTTGGATAAATAAAGTAATCAACAGGAACATCATGTTTAACACACTCTCTTATAAAGCTCATTCCATGCTGAGGAACGACAACGTTATCGATATATCCCTGGATGAGCATCAATTCCCCTTCAAGGTTTGTTACATAGTTTTTTAGGTTTGCATTTTTGTACCCTTCAGGATTTTGTTCGGGGGTGTCCATATAGCGTTCGCCATACATAATTTCGTAATATTTCCAGTCAATTACCGGGCCGCCGGCCACACCAACTTTAAATGTTTCCGGCTTTTTCAGCATCAGGCTTGTCGTTAAAAAACCGCCGTAACTCCAGCCATGTACACCGATTCTGCTTGTGTCAACATACCCGAGGTCTTTCAGTAATTTAACACCCTGCATTTGATCTGCTACCTCATTTTTTCCAAGGTTTCTGTAAATTGCGCTTTCGAATTCCATTCCACGATTTGCAGAGCCCCTGTTATCAATAGTCAGCATAACATAACCTTCCTGAGCCATATAATACTGCCACATGCGAGCGCCGGATAACCATCTGTTGTTTACTAATTGTGCATGCGGACCGCCATATACGTAGATAATTGCGGGATATTTTTTCTCCGGGTCAAAGTTTGCCGGCTTAATTAGACGGTAATAGAGATCCGTTTCGTTGTCTCCGGCTTTTATTGTGCCAATTTCTGTTTCTCCAAGGCTGTATTCTTTCAAAGGATTATCAGCCTGCAGCAGTTCCCTGACCTTATTTCCTTTTGAATCTAAAATCACTGTAGTGCCGGGATTATTTTTACCGGAATACTTATCAATCAAGTAATCTCCATTATCGCTGAACTGGCTTCTGTGAGATCCTTCTCCTTTGGTCAGTAAAGTTATATCTCCGCTTTCTATATTTACTTTGTAAGTGTGTTGTTCAATCGGACTTTGTTTGTTAGCGCTGAAGAAAACATTTTTACCTTTGTTATCAAAAGCTACCGAGTTGTTGTTTACTTCCCATTCACCCTTTGTAAGTTGTTTTAGGAGTTTTCCTTTTGTGTTGAACAGGTAGATATGGTTATATCCATCGCGGCGACTAGTCCAGATGAATTTTTTATTGGAATTGGGAAGAAATTTGACAGGAGTTTGGGGTTCTACATATTTCTCATGTTTTTCTTCAAAAAGTGTTTCAACAAATTCGCCGGTTTCAGCATTGTAACGATTCATTTTCATGTGGTCCTGATCGCGGTTCAGAACAGCAATGTAGATAAATTTACCTTCAGGGCCCCATGAAACATTCGTTAAATATTTCTCCTTTGGTTCTCCGGTGTTTAAATAGATGATATCGCCGGAATCAATATCGTAGACACCTACTTTTACGTGATGGCTTTTCATTCCGGCCATCGGATACTTTTCGTTTTTTAGCTCCGCAATACGGCTTGTGATGTCAACCAAAGGGTAGTCTGTTACCATGGTTTCATCTTTTCTGTAGAAAGCCAGTTTTTTTCCTTCCGGCGACCAGAATGTCCCGGTGTTGATGCCAAATTCCCTTCTGTGAACTTCTTTTCCGTAAACAATTCCTTTATTTGATTCATGGCTGAGCTGAATCTCATTTCCTGAATAATCGGTTATGAAAAGATTGTTTTCAATAGTGAAGGCAAAATGATCATTTTGCATGCAATAATCCATGTTTTGTGCTTTTTCCCTGTAATTTAGTGAATCGATCACTGCATGTTCGAAAGGGTCAATTTTATACCAGGTATATTTATGGCTGAACTGAAGCGTTTGTTTATCCAGCCATGAAAAAGATGGAATACGTTTGAGTTTTTCATCCTTTTCTTTGAGACCAAGCATTTTATTCAGTTTTTCCACAGAAAGGATGCTTTTTTCTTCACCGGATTCGGCTGAAGAAACTTTCAGCACGTTATCATCCAGAAAGTAATAGTCATTGGATTCAGGAATCCAGGCCAACCGCGAAATGGATTCTGGTGCTAACTCTCTCCATTGGCCAATAACAGCTTTTTCGATATTAAGCTTTTTTTCCTGTGCAAAACTGAAGCCTGCTG
Source organism: uncultured Bacteroidales bacterium (assembly GCA_964345495.1). GTDB lineage: Bacteria > Bacteroidota > Bacteroidia > Bacteroidales > UBA12077 > JAGXLC01. Next base: position 2,033 of record CAYFRV010000111.1, read on the forward strand.
TAAAAATGAGAATTAAAATAGATAGCGATGTTTTTTTCATTTGGATATAGTTTTTAAAGTTATTTTCCTTATTTGAGTAAAGTTTGTTTTAATAATTCCCTTAAAATGTTACTCATAATTGAAAGGAAAAAATTAGTTTTGAAACAACAATTGAGGAAGTAAACATAAAAAAAATTGATGATAAAACGGTAACCTGTTCAGATGCTTTATGGAATTAAAACTAATTGACTGGAGTTTAATCGTTCTTTATATAGGGATTGCATTATTTATTGGTTTTCGATACAGGAAAAAAGCCGGGCGAAGTCTGGCTGACTTTTTCCTGGGCGGCCGGAAATTACCCTGGTTTATTGCCGGTATTTCGATGGTGGCCACAACTTTTGCTGCTGACACACCGCTGGCGGTAACCGAGCTTGTAAATCAGCATGGGATTTCAGGTAACTGGTTATGGTGGAATATGCTTATCGGCGGGATGTTAACGACTTTCTTTTTTGCTGATCTGTGGCGCAG
>CAYFRV010000111.1:2639-8382 GCA_964345495.1 uncultured Bacteroidales bacterium
GATGCAATTCAGTTTTTTATTGCCATGGCCGGTTCGATTATACTTGCGGTAGTAGTTCTATCGACAGAGCAGGTTGGAGGGATCAGTGGATTGCAAGCGCAGTTACCCGACTGGGCCTTTAACTTTTTCCCGAAAATTGGCGAAGGAGGAAATGCAGGTTCAGCACTGACTATCAGTGTAGGAACATTTCTGGCCTACATTGGCGTACAGTGGTGGGCAAGCTGGTATCCGGGCGCCGAACCAGGTGGCGGTGGATATGTCGCACAGCGAATGATGAGCACAAAAGACGGGAAACATTCAACATGGGCAACGCTGTTTTTCCAGGTAGCGCATTATGTCTTACGGCCCTGGCCCTGGATACTTGTGGCGCTGGCCACACTTGTTCTTTATCCGGATTTACCAGAAGGAGAAGAACGTTTAGGGTATGTAATGGCCATAAGGGATTATCTTCCGGCCGGATTAACAGGTTTGTTGCTAATTGCTATGTTATCGGCTTATATGAGTACGATTTCAACGCAACTTAACTGGGGAGCGAGCTTTGTGATTAATGACCTTTACAAAAGGTTTATATTTAAAGATAAAACCAGTGGCAGTAATGACAGGCATTATGTTTTTGCCGGGAGAATTCTGACGCTTGTTATTATGGCTATTGCCCTTTACGTAACAACCATTGTTCAAACCATCACGCAAGTATGGCATTTTCTTCTGGAATGTGGAGCAGGGTTGGGGTTAGTGCTTATTTTACGATGGTATTGGCAGCGAATTAATGCATGGAGTGAAATAACAGCAACTTTAGTTCCATTTATTGTTTATGGCTTAGCTAAATTCTATTATGATTTAGAGTTTCCGGTAAGTTTTTTCATTACTGTTGGAATAACTACTGTTAGCTGGTTATTGGTTACGTTTCTGACACCCCGCACAAACAACGAGGTACTGAAATCTTTCTATTATACAGTAAAACCTCCGGGATTATGGAATTTTGATGCCACCATAAGGAGAGAAAAGAATAAACGCATACCTAAATTGTTAATATGTTGGTTTAGTGGAATTCTATTTACATATTCAACCCTGTTTGCCAGCGGAAAGTTGATTTTTGGCGAATGGACAATGGGATTGATTTGGGGAGTTCTTTCTTTAACAGGCTTTTTTATATTGAAATTCAATTTGAAAAGATTATTTTAGACAGAATTTATAAACCTTTGAAATTTGAACTATTTTTATTTATTTAGCTATAAAATTATTTCTTTCATGGCCAGCTACTTTCAGAAAAAATATATAGTTATCCTTTTCGCTCTTTTTTTTGTCTGTTCCTGTAAACCCGATAAACAGGAAAAACAGGGAGAACAGGAAGAAAGCAATGTGTCTGAAGAAGAAATTGATACTTCCACTGTATTATTAAAATATAATGAAACGCTGTTTATCTTACCTTCTCCTCATCAAATAACTTTACAAATTGAGAAAAACAATATTGATTTTAATAAGAATTTGTTGAATCCTGTTGAATCTTATAAAAGATACAATACAAATTTTAAACAGGCTCTTAATATTGGCGTTTACGGGAGTGATCTTGGTTATATGAATGCATACAGTCAAGGTAGCGATGGAGTTTCCTATCTTTCAGTTATAAAGAGATTGTCTGATGATTTAGGAATAAGAGGAGCAGTTGACGGACATAAGTTTCAAAGAATTGAAAAAAATATGGAGGATCAGGACTCTTTAATTTATTATATGTCTTCGATTTACCAGTCAATTGATTCCTACCTTAAAAAAAATAACAGAAGAGAAATTGGCGCTCTTATTATAGCCGGAGGCTGGATTGAAAGTGTTTATCTGCTTTCACGTGCAGCAGTAGAAAGTAATAACAATAAATTGATCAATCGCCTGGGAGAACAAAAGCAGCCATTGAACAATTTAATTGAATTGCTTTCCTCTTATTATTATGATTCAGAGAAATATACAAATCTAATTGATTCTTTGGTGGATTTAGCCTATGAGTACGACGGAATTATTTCCAACTATTATTACAAGGAACCGCAAGTATTTCCCGATAAGCAATTAACAGTTATTCAAAGTGAGACGAATATTGTTGTTTCAGAATATCATCTGCGCACCATTTCAAAAAAAATAGAAAAAATAAGAAATAAAATAATTGAATAATGAAGATTCATTATGTGAAATATATACTCTTTTTAGCACCTCTGTTTTTTCTGCATAGTGTTTATTCCCAGGATTCTATATCTAATAGTTTAGCCGATTGTGAGGTATTGTTATCACCCGGATATATCTCAAATGGTCAGGAATATTTTGCTGATTTAGACAAAAATAATAAGGCAACTTTTCATGTAACCTTTTTTGCAGGTAACAAGTACAGAATTGTGGGATGTACAAGTATTCAGAATTACAAGTTAATCATGGAGGTGTTTGATACAGATAAAAATTTGCTGTTTTCAAATAGAAATCACGAGTATATTCAGTATTGGAATTTAGTTTTTACATCAACAGTTGAATGCATCATAGAACTTAAAATAGATGCAGATAAACATATAAAAAAGCCGGTGAAGTTATTAATCGGTTTTAGTGAAAAATCAAAATATTTAGATGGTAATCAATGAGTGAGCCGATATTAAGAGCTTTAATGCAATTGTTTGCAATAATTGCCCACCCTATTAGCAATGCCGGGGAAAGAAGGGAAATTGTTGAATATTTTCTGCAACGCCAGATCAATCAGGAGGCTGTTAAGAAATATCTCGGCATCTATGATCATTATTACGCTATTCACCATGAAAAACTCAAAGAGAAAAGCAAGCGCAAAAAACGCACAGCTTCCAGCTCAGTCCGGGTGCTGAAGATATGTACTGAAATTAATGAGGAACTCACCCAAAAACAGAAGAACGTAGTATTGGTACGTCTCCTGGAGTTTATTAAGTCGGGAGGGGAGATCACCGAACAGGAAATAGCTTTCGTTACTACAGTAGCTGATACATTTAATATCCCTAACAATGAATTCGAACTTATAAAAAGCTTCGTACTTAACGCATTTGAAGAATTACCGCATTCTAAAGAAATTTTAATTATTGACAGTAATGAATCTGTTGATACGCCTAATATAAAACATATTCATGCTCCAAATCTCAATGGAGAGATAAGAGTGATCGAGCTGAGCTCCACTAATATGTATTTTATTCGGTATACCGGGAAAAGTGAATTGTATCTAAATGGTCAATTGCTGGAGCAGGATAAAGTGTATGTGTTGAATGTCGGAGCATCAATCCGGAGCTCAAAAATTCAGCCAATTTATTATGGAGATATAATAACCCAGTTTAACATTGACAGAATCAAAGCCCGAATAACATTTGAAGCTGAGGATATCGCATATAAATTCAATAATGGAAACATTGGACTTCAGCCTCAGAGTTTTAGTGAAGAATCCGGGAAAATGATCGGGATAATGGGAGCAAGCGGAGCCGGGAAATCAACATTGCTGAATGTGTTAAATGGTTCCTACGACCCCACTGAAGGCAGAGTATTAATTAATGGCATTAATATTCATCAGGAAAGTGAAAAGATTGAGGGATTAATTGGTTATGTGTCGCAGGATGACCTTTTAATTGAAGAGTTGACGGTTTTTCAGAATCTGTACTATAATGCAAAATTATGTTTTGCCAATTATGATAAAGAACAGCTGGAAGAGGTAGTTAACGATACATTGGAAGATTTAGGCCTGTATGATATTAAAAATATGGTAGTGGGAGCCCCATTGAATAAGAAGATTAGCGGAGGCCAACGTAAACGTTTAAATATTGCACTTGAATTAATCAGAGAGCCCGCCGTTTTATTCATGGATGAGCCAACTTCCGGATTATCCTCAAGAGATTCAGAAAATATCCTTGATTTACTTAAGGAATTGACTCTTAAAGGCAAGTTGGTTTTCGCAGTTATTCATCAGCCATCTTCAGAAATTTTTAAAATGTTTGACAAGCTTCTCATTCTTGACCAGGGAGGTTATCTGATTTATGAGGGAGAGCCGATTGAGTCGTTGATTTATTTTAAGTCCAGCATACAACATGCCAACTGGAATGAAAGTGAATGTCCGGTTTGTGGGAATGTGAATCCCGAACAGATATTCAATATTGTGGAGACCAAAGTACTTGACGAATATGGGAACTTCACTAATAACCGGAAAATCAGCCCAAAAGAGTGGGAAGAAAAGTTTGATAGCTCAAAAATAAAACAGCAGCAGGAAAAGCCCAGGCGAGGCAATGAATTGCCTGAGATTCATTTTAAAATTCCAAATAAATTCAGGCAATTTCTGACGTTTTTGACAAGGGACGTGCTGTCGAAACTATCAAACACACAGTATCTGTTTATCAATTTCATTGAATCTCCATTGCTTGCATTTATACTTTCATACATTGTTAAGTATTACAATATAAACAGTGATTATGGATATACGCTGGCTTCAAACAGCAATCTCCCGGTTTATATTTTTATGTCTGTGATTGTAGCCCTGTTTATTGGATTGACTGTTAGTGCAGAAGAAATTTTTAAAGACCGGAAAATTTTAAAACGGGAAGCCTTTCTGAATCTGAGCTGGAATAGCTATTTAATGTCTAAAGTTGGTGTATTATTTATTTTATCGGCATTACAAGCTTTAATGTTTGTTTTAGTCGGTAATTCAATTATTGAAATAAAGGGAATGTATTTTGAATACTGGTTGATACTATTCAGTTCCTGGTGTTTTGCAAATGTGCTCGGTTTGCTTATTTCAGACAGTTTCAAAACTATAATTACCATTTATATTCTAATTCCGTTTTTAATTATTCCTCAGTTAATACTCAGCGGAGTTATTGTGAAATATGAGAAATTAAATCCAGCCATTTCCAATCCGGAAAATGTTCCATTTTATGGGGAAATTATAACTGCCAGGTGGGCTTATGAGGCTTTAGCTGTATACCAGTTTAAAAATAATGAATATGAAGAGCACTTTTATTCCTATGACAAAACAATGAGTCGTGCCGAATTCAGGAAAAATTACTGGGTGCCCACTCTTCAAAATAAAGTTTCTTATTGTAAAAGAAATTTAAATAATCCTGATAAAGAAGCTCAAATAAAGAAAAATCTAAAATTGATAAGAAATGAACTCCGTGAGGAAAAGAAGACTCATTCGGCATCGGTAGTTAATTTCTCAGAAATGGATAAGCTCTACTATAACCAGATTGATGATGAAACATTTGAAAGCCTCAACAGGTATTTGAGTTTATTAAAGCGTTATTATATTAAACTTTACAATAAAGCGAACTCGAAAAAAGACGCTTTAATCTCAGATATGCAGTCAGATTCTGAAAACCGGGAGAAATTTTTAGAACTAAAACGAGCCCATTACAATGAAAAGCTGGCTGATTTTGTTAAAAATTCGAATGAAGTCAACAGAATTATTGAATATGATGGAGAGCTAATTCAAAAAATTGATCCTGTTTTCCTGGATCCGGATAATAAATTTGTGAAAGCCCATTTTTATGCCCCGCGAAAACAAATTTTTGGGAAGTATTATGATACCTTTTGGGTTAATCTTGTAGTCATTTGGGTAATGAGTATTCTTCTTTATGTAATATTGTATTATCGGCTTCTCCGAAAATTTTTAGATTTTTTGGAATTGCGGATTGGTGTTCAATTTAAGAAGCTCCCCTCAAAATAAGCAAATTCAGAAGTAAAGGTAACGATTATAATTAGCATCAGTTTTCTA